>JAZRNK010000098.1:0-11080 GCA_045648145.1 Acutalibacteraceae bacterium
TTCGGGTCAAGCCAAACTGCACCGTTAGCAGTTTTACCCATCTTCTTGCCCTCTGAGTTCATAAGCAAGGTGATGGTCATAGCGTAAGCATCTTTGCCTAACTTACGACGGATAAGCTCGGTACCGCCAAGCATATTTGACCACTGGTCGTCACCGCCGAACTGCATATTACAGCCATATTCTTTGAAAAGATGATAGAAGTCATATGACTGCATTATCATATAGTTAAACTCTAAGAAAGAAAGTCCCTTTTCCATTCTTTGCTTATAGCACTCGGCACGAAGCATATTGTTAACCGAAAAGCAAGCGCCAACCTCACGCAATACGTCTACATAGTTAAGCTTTAACAACCAGTCAGCATTGTTTACAGCAATAGCGCCGTTCTCTCCGCCAAACTCAATAAAGCGTTCCATCTGTTTTTTGAAGCACTCACAGTTATGCTCTATTGTTTCGGGTGTTAACATGGCACGCATATCAGTTCTGCCCGAAGGATCGCCTATATAACCCGTACCACCACCAAGCAAAACAACAGGCTGATTACCTGCCATCTGCAAACGCTTCATAAGACAAAGTGCCATGAAATGACCGACGTGCAAAGAATCAGCAGTGGGGTCAAAGCCAATATAAAACTTTGCCTTACCACTATTTATAAGCTCTCGTATTTCTGCCTCGTCGGTAACCTGGGCAATAAGACCTCTTGCAACAAGTTCTTCATAAATCTTCATAATTAACCTCCAAAAAAATAAAAAACCTCCGTAGCTTTACGCTACAGAGGGCAAAATTTGCGGTACCACCTCTGGTTCAGGCACCCCTCACGGAATACCCCTTTGAAAGTGCCTATCAGCACTCAAACGCTATATCGGGCGCACCCGTCTAACCCTACTGTTACTTCAGGCAGCTGCTCCGGAGTGTATTCATACAACTGCTTTGCGCTCTTACACCAACCGAGCACTCTCTTTAAAAGCGACACTGTATTACTATTCTCTTTCATCGCATTAGTTTTGTGAATTGTAGCATAAATTTTCTTTATTGTCAACATTCAAATTATATTGCATAAACACATTATTTCTGCTAATATATACAAAAGTCGTTAAAGAAAAGTCGTGAATTAATTTGTATAACAATAAATCGCAGTTCTTAAGTGGACTTACCTCGGGGTTGCCGATAGGCATAGGATATTTTCCCGTTTCGTTCACCTTTGGCATAATGGCGGTCGAGGGCGGTCTTAATCCTTTGATTTCTATTTTAATGTCGCTTACAAACCTCACCTCTGCCGGTCAGTTTGCAGGAACAAAGCTTATATTTTCCGCCGCTTCATACATCGCCATTATTTTTGCAACCGTAATTATTAATTTAAGATACATGCTTATGTCGGTTTCCATTTCGCAAAAGTTGGACCCACATGTCAGCGTTTTTAAAAGAATGCTTTTCGGCTTTGGCATCACCGACGAAACCTTTGCTGTGGCAAGTACAAGAACCGAACCGCTTACCGACAGTTTTATGTTCGGACTTATAACCCTTCCGATTATAGGTTGGACCTTAGGCACTGCCGCAGGCGCTTTTTTATCAGACTTATTGCCATCAAATCTTCAAGCCGCCATGGGTGTAGCTTTGTACGCCATGTTTATCGCCATAATAATACCGCCGGCAAAAAAGCAAAAGTCGGTATTGTTAGCAATTTGTCTGTCAATAGCATTATCTTGCGTTTTGACATATATCCCATTTTTTAACGGTTTGACCAACAGCTTAAAGCCTTTAATTGCCGCTTGTGTTTCAGCCGTGATTTTAGCACTTGTAGCACCTCGTAAGGAGGAACAGGAATGAACACAAAATATATTTTGACCGCCATCGCCTTAATGGCGATAGTAACCTATATTATACGAGTTCTGCCACTCACACTTTTAAGGAAGAAAATCAAATCAACCTTTTTGAACAGTTTTCTTTACTACATACCTTACACAGTCTTGGCAGCGCTAACCTTTCCCGCAATTTTTTCTGCTACCGAAAACATTTACGTTTCGATAATCGCTACAGTCGCCGCTCTGGTTTTAGCCTACTTTGATTTAGGACTCGTGATAGTAGCAATCGGCGCCATAATATCGGCCTTTTTGTTTGGCTTTGTATTTTAACAAAACCCTTGCGAAAAATTCGCAAGGGTTTTAATTATATATATTCTTCTTCAGTTCTGCCGCTTCGCGTCATAAGAGTATGAATTGCTTCGTTTACGTTAGCACCCTTATAAAGAATATTATAGCATTCCTCAGTAATGGGCATATCAATACCATACTTTTTAGCCAGATTTATAGCTATCTCGACAGCATAATATCCCTCAACCGTTCCAACGGTTTTTAACGCCTCATCGGTTGGGACACCGTTGCCTATAAGATTACCAAATCTGTTATTACGGCTATGCTGTGACATACAGGTAACTATAAGGTCACCTATACCTGAAAGACCCATAAACGTATTGGCTTTAGCGCCCATAGCAACACCAAGTCTTGCAATTTCAGCAACACCGCGGGTTATTAACGCCGCCCTCGCATTATCGCCAATTTTGAGGCCGTTGCCGATACCGGCCGCTACAGCGATTACGTTTTTAATGGCACCGCCAACCTCAACGCCTATAACATCATCATTAGTATATATTCTGAAATTTTCACCTATTAAAGACTGTTGTACCTTAATTGCGGCATCGTGGGAAGTTGAAGTTACAACTACGGTAGTAGGCACACCGCGTGCTACCTCCTCAGCGTGAGAAGGACCTGACAAAACAACAACCTTTGACTCAGGTAAAGTTTCCGATATAACCTCGGACAGACGCTTCATCGTGCCCTTTTCAAAGCCCTTTGCGACATTAACCAAAATACCGCAATCTTTTGACTTTAATTTCTCAACTGTTTGCCTTACAGCAAAAGAAGGAACGGCAATTATGGTAATTTCAGAACCTGAAATCATATTCAAGTCATCGGTTACCTCAATATCCTCGGGTATCACAATGCCGGGAAGAAGCTTTTTATTCTCTCTGTCACTATTAATATGGTCAACCTCGTCCTTAAAGGGTGACCACAAGACAACCTCAAAACCATTGGAATAAGCTTGTAATGCTAACGCTATTCCCCATCCACCTGAGCCAAGAACACTTAATTTTGCCATTTTTATTTGGCTCCTTTTTTATTTACTATGAGTTTTTTCTCTTCACCTTTTATTAATCGCACAATGTTTGACCTATGCATAAAAATCACCAAACCGGCGGCAGCGCCCATCAATAAACATTGAATGAGCACCGAAGTGTTATCGCCTTTTGCGAAGATTATATTTATGAAAGGCACCGCAGCACAAGCACACACCGAGCCCAAAGAAATAATACGTGAAATAATAAATATAATTAAGAACAAGCTAAAGCCTATAATTGCAGTTTGATATTGGCAAACGAAAAGAATACCTAATGAAGTCGCAACACCTTTTCCACCTTTAAATCCAAAAAACACAGGGAATATATGGCCAATAAGGCACAAAAACGCACAATAGAACACTGCGTACTCGGGTCTTAAAAATTCATACCCTAAATTGCTGTATACATAAGGAAAAACAACAAATTTTGCCAAAGCGCAAACGGCAGCGCCCTTTAAACCATCAAATAGGAAGGTCAACAATCCCGGCAAAAAGCCCATAACACGCATAACGTTGGTCATACCTGCATTGCCACTGCCGAAATCTCGCACATCCTTATGCGCTACCAATTTAGATATAATAACTGCTGCATTAATGCTTCCTATCAAATACGAAACAACTAAACTCAAAGCAAAAAGCGTCCAGAACATTATAATCGTTTCTCCTTAAAATTATGCCTTGCGGTCACCGCGTTCTCGAATAACAAACCTTACGGGCGTGCCCTCAAGACCAAAGGTTGACCTTATTTGATTTTCTAAATATCTCTGATACGAAAAATGGAAAAGCTCCTCGCGATTACAGAAAAAGACAAATGTCGGCGGTTTTGTTGACGCCTGAGTTATATAGTATATCTTCAGTCTTTTTCCTTTATCACTCGGCGGTTGCACCCTTGCGGTAGCCTCAGCAAGAATATCGTTAAGCATACCGGTAGAAACACGCATTGTGTTCTGCGAATATACAAATTTAATAAGCTCAAATAAACGGTCTACTCTCTGACCGGTTTTAGCCGAAATGAAAACTATGGGTGCATACGGCATAAACGAAAAGTCCTGCATCAGCTGCTTACGCATACTATCCATAGTTCTTCCGTCTTTTTCCACCAAGTCCCACTTATTGACGGCGATAATTGCCGCCTTGCCCTGCTCCATAGCAAGACCTGCAACCTTTGAATCCTGCTCGGTAAAGCCTTCGGTTGCGTCTATCATTATAACGCAAACGTCGGCTCTTTCGACAGCCATTTTTGCACGTAAAACGCTATATTTTTCAATATCGTCATCAATTTTACTCTTACGGCGAATACCTGCTGTATCGGTAAAGTTATACTTTTGTCCGCCTACTGTCACCTGAGTGTCAATAGCGTCACGGGTTGTACCTGCAATATCCGATACGATAGAGCGTTCCTCTTTACAAATTGAATTGATAAGTGAGGATTTTCCGGCATTAGGTTTTCCTATAATGGCTACGTTTATAACATCTTCATCGATTTCATCAAATTCCTCTTGAGGAATATACTCAAAAACCTTGTCAAGCAAGTCACCCGTACCGTGTCCGTGAACACTTGAAACTGCCACAGGATCGCCAAGACCGAGATTGTAAAACTCGTAAAACTCCATAGGCTGTTCGCCAAGCTTATCACATTTGTTAACACAAAGCACTACCGGTTTACCGCTTTTTTGTAGCATTGCGGCAACCTCGCTATCAGACGCCGTAACACCGCTCTTTAAATCGGTAACGAAAATGATAACGTTAGCGGTATCAATAGCCAATTCGGCCTGAATACGCATTTTCTTTAAAATTATATCATCGGTTTTAGGTTCGATACCGCCGGTATCGATAAGCATAAAACTTTTAGAACGCCATTCGGCATTTCCGAAAATACGGTCACGAGTAACACCCGGCGTATCATCGACAATCGACAGACGTTGACCTATAAGCTTATTAAAAAGTGTCGATTTGCCAACATTAGGGCGGCCGACTACCGCAACAACGGGTTTAGCCATTCTCTTCCTCCTTAAAATTCACCGGCAAGTGCCGATACAAACGAAAATCCGTCATTATCCACAATTCTCACCTTGACGCCCAACTGCTGCTCAACCTCACAGACAGTAACGCTATCAAGAAACATGTCCTGTTCGTGCCTTAACATAACCGACGGCACAAGCAGTTCTTCGCCTAAATCTTCATTTCTTAATGCATTTATTATATCGGTACCCGTAACAAGACCTGCTACAGTTATTTTACCACCGAAAAAGTTGTTCTTTATAGCATATACCTTACACTCAAGATTATGCCACTTTGCTTTAGCATTGTCAACTATATTTGAAATTAAAGGATAAGCCGCCTCACCCGTAACACACGTGATTTTACGTTTGGTTGCAGGCGCTTCTGTATCCTCGAGTGCTTCCTCGCTTTCGGCTTTCATCATAGCCCACATACCAACGCCGTTTTCCAGCTGCAAAAAGTCACCGTAGCTTTCAGCCTCGGGCATATTCCGTTCAGCCAACAAGTAAAACTCATCTGCGGCAAACACTCTGTCTTCGCCATAAAGCACTGCAGTTTTAGCGCAGAATTCCTCAGTAATTCTAATAACCTCGGCGGCCGTCTGCTTATTAAAGGGCTCTATTTTTTCAAGCCCGTCACGGTGACCGCTCAGCCCTACGGGAACACAGGCAACACTTTTGACCGACGGGTATTTTATAAGGTCGTTAAGGCTTCTTACAAGCTCATCACCGTCATTCCAGCCCGGACACAACACAAGCTGACAGTTAACGCTGATACCCGCCTCACAAATACGCCACAAAACGTTCAAAGCCTCACCCGCAAAACGATTGTTCATCATTTTGACGCGAAGCTCGGGGTTGGTAGTATGCACCGAAACGTTGACAGGGCTGATGTGCATTTTAATAATACGCTCAACCTCGTGCTCGGTTATGTTGGTAAGGGTAATATAATTGCCAAACAAAAATGACATTCGTGAATCGTCATCCTTAAAATATAATGACTGCCGCATACCCTTTGGCAACTGGTCAATAAAGCAAAAAATACACTTATTTTTACAGGAGTGCTGTTTATCCATTAAATAGGTTTGAAATTCAAGTCCAAGCTCGTCGTATTCAGGCTTTTTAATATTAACTGTCTTAATTTTGCCGTTCGGCTTTAAAACCTTAACGGCAACACGACACTCGTTCTGGTAAAACCTATAATCTAAAACATCAACAATCTCATTACCATTGAGCTCGAGCAACATATCCCCCTCGCAAATTCCTGCCTTTTCGGCAAATGAACCGGGGGTGATACCACTTATCAGAACCGACATTATACGCACTCCTTTCGTTTTAAAAATAAAAAATAAGGGAAGGATTGCTCCTTCCCTAAGTTCTTAAGCTTCAACCTTTACTACTTCACGGTTCTTGTAGTAACCGCAGGCCGGGCAAACTCTGTGAGGTCTCTTATACTCGCCGCAGTGGTCACACTTTACGAGTGTGGGAGCACTCATTTTCCAGACAGCTGAACGTCTTTTGTTCTTTCTGGCTTTGGATGTTTTTCTCTTCGGTACTGCCATTTTTATTGCCTCCTTAAATGCACTAATCGTTAATTATCAAAAAATTTCGACAACGCAGCCAGTCGCGGATCACCAGTGTTGGTAGCACAGCCACAAGGACCGTCATTCAGGTTTTTACCGCATTCCTGACAGATGCCTTTACAATCCTCTTTGCAAAGATGCTTATTCGGCATTGCTAAAACAATCTCCGTATAGCACAGCTCGTACAAATCGAGCTTGAAATCTTGCAATAGGATTATTTCATCGTTCTCGTCGTTTTCTAACTTACCGACAAGAACCCGTTCTATCGGAACCTTGTAATGCTTTATTGTATCACATCCGCAACGGTCACACGGAGCTTGATACTCGCAATCACATTCTACCGATAGCGTCACAATGCTGGCTCGACTATAAACTCTCCCTTTGACCGAAACGGGAGTTTTCAAAGGCTTCATTCCGAAAAATTCAACCTCGCTCAAGTCAAACCTGCAATCGAGAGGAAGGCTCTCGCCATCATTCACAAAGAGTGACCTTAAATCAAGAACCATACCACTCACCTCAAATTGTCACACAGAATATTATATATACACTTATAACCTTTGTCAAGACAAATTTTATTTTTATTTTTTGTAAAAATATTTTATTTAAAGAACACGATAAGCAAAAAAATACAGTTTATCAAACCATTAAAAACTTACACAAATCTATGAAAAGGGCGGTCCATTATGAACCGCCCTTAAAGTTTATGCTTTTAATTAGTGTGCAACCTTCTCAGCAATTTCAAAAATCTCTGCCGGAAGCTCTGACTCATCTGCCGAAACAGTAAAGGTAAATTCTGTACTGCTTTCTTTAGAAAGAGCATCTACCTTCTTAAAGAATGCTGCCAATTCATTATAATCTCTTCCGCATATACGGAGAATAGCATCAACATAAATATGAGTAACATCGTAGTTACCTGCGCAAATTCCGGAAAGGAAACCGTAAAATGCATCATAACCGGAAATAGAATAATGGTCAGCGTCAACCAATCTTACGCGATGAGTGATGTTGTAAGTGAGGGTATTGCCCTTTTCGATACAAACAACATTACCGTTGGAAATATCGGCGCCTTTAGTAACCTCTTCAATAAGTTTTTTGGTTTTTCCGCTACCTTTTTTTCCGATAATAAGTTTTAACATAGTAACAACTCCTTTATATTTTCACCGCAAAAGCGGTTATTGCCATAATTATTTAATTCTTGCTTCGAGTATTGCTTTCTGCTCCTCGTAACCGGGTTTGCCAAGCATTGCAAACATATTTTTCTTATAGCTTTCAACACCGGGCTGATTAAACGGATTAACACCGAGCATATAGCCTGAAATTGCACAAGCCTTTTCAAAGAAGTAAATAAGTCTACCCAAGTTTTCCTCGTCAGCTTTATCCATAGCTATTACGAGGTTAGGAACACCACCATCGGTGTGGGCAAGAACTGTACCCTCAAAGGCTTTCTGATTAACAAAGGACATCGGCTTGCCTGCAAGGAAGTTCAAACCGTCACCGTTTTGCTCATCTTCTTTAATAACGGTATCGGTTCCGCAGTCGCCTATTGTGACAACCGTTTCGAACATCAAGCGTCTGCCGTCCTGAATGTACTGTCCCATTGAATGAAGGTCGGTAGAGAATGTAACTGAAGCCGGGAACAAACCCTTACCGTCCTTACCTTCGCTTTCGCCATAAAGCTGTTTAAACCATTCAGCCATCATGGTAAAACGCGGCTCATAGGAAACAAGCAGTTCAATCTCCTTACCCTTGCGATAAAAAGCATTGCGAAGTGCAGCATACTTATAACAGTCATTACACTCTAAACAATCCTTGCTATAATCCTCTCTTGCAGCAGCGGCACCCTTCATAAGAGCGTCAATATCGGCACCTGAAACAGCAATAGGTAAAAGACCAACGGCTGTAAGCACCGAGAAACGACCGCCGACATCATCCGGAACAACAAAGGTTTCATAGCCCTGCTCGTCTGCAAGCTGTTTTAAAGTACCCTTTGCTTTATCGGTAGTACAATAAATTCGCTTAACTGCCTCTTCATGTCCATAACGGCTTTCGAGATATTCTCTGAAAACTCTGAACGCAATGGCAGGTTCAGTAGTGGTGCCCGATTTTGAAATAACGTTAACCGAAACACGTTTACCATAACATATAGCAAGTAAATCCTGCAAAGCGCTACCGCTAATACTGTTACCCGCATAATAAATGTCGGGTGTGTTTTTAGGAAGATTATTGTAAAGCGGAGATTTTAAAAATTCAATAGCGGCACGTGCGCCTAAGTAAGAGCCGCCAATACCGATAACAACAAAAACATCGGTATCACTAATAATCTTTGCTACTGCCTTTTTAATTCTTGCAAACTCCTCTTTATCGTAATTGACCGGAAGGTCTACCCAACCCAAAAAATCGTTACCTAAACCGGTTTTTTCATTCAAAACCTTATGAGCTGCCGACACCTGAGGCTTAAGACCTAAAAGATCATCCTCACCTAAAAACTGTGCGGCATACCCATCGTTAAATTTGATAGACATTGTAACATCCCCTTGACTAAAGACCGTAACATACAAAATAACCTATTACAAGTAGAATTTGTATGTTTCTTTATTGATATTATACAATATATCCCCTATCATTTCAACCAAAATTTGAAAAATTTTACACTTTAAAGCAATATTTAAGCAACATTTTAAAGGCTTCGACAAAAGTTAGCTCTTTTATTGCAACAGGCGACACAATTTTTATCGTTCCTATCTCCTCATCATCAACAAAAATTCTTGTCACACCGATTTGTGTTCCCTGTTCTATCGGTGCTACAATATTATCGGCAAGCTCGGTCACCTGATGAACAAATTTAGCCTTTGATTTTAATACAAGGAAATCCTTTTCCTCATTACAAACAGGAAAGACCGATTTTACTACGCCACCCTTTACAGCAATTTTTCTGAACTGTGAAACATCGGCGGTGACCGAAATATAACTCCAGTTTGCAAAACCATAATCAAGCAGTTTTCTTGCTCCGTTAAAACGGTCATTAGAATTGGCAGCGCCCATTACCACCGCAACAAGCTCCATACCGTTTTTTTCAGCCGTTGCCGAAAGACAAGCCCCTGCCTTTGACGTTGTACCCGTCTTAAGGCCGGTACAGCCCTCATAAAAACGTACAAGCTTATTGGTATTGACAAGCTCTGACTCGCCATTGCGCAAAGAGTCCATCCAAATTGTAGAATATTCCTTTATAATGTCGTGTTTTATAAGCTCTTTCGACATCACAGCTATATCATGAGCACTTGTCATATGACCATCGGCGTCAAGACCTGTACTGTTAACAAAATTTGTATCATTAAGACCTAATTGCTTGGCTCTTTCGTTCATCATAGCTACAAAGCCTTCCTCACTACCTGCAACCGCCTCGCCCAGTACTACCGTAGCATCATTGGCGCTACCAACAACAGCGGCTTTTAAAAGGTCGTGTACCGACATTTGTTCATTCGGCTCCAACCAAATTTGTGAGCCACCCATAGAACAGGCGTGTTCACTTGCCGTCAGAACAGTGTCAACGCCAAACAGCCCTGACTCTATAGCCTCAACCACAAGCAACAAAGCCATAACTTTAGTAATAGATGCAGGTGCTAATTGTTGATGACTTTCTTTTTCGTACAATATTTCGCCCGTATTGACCTCCATCAAAATACAGGACTTGGCAGGTATATCCAACTCTGTACCCACCTGCGCTACAGTTTCGGTAGCATCAAACATTATGGGCGTTTTTAAATCTTCGGAATTGTATTCTGTAACAACGTTGCTTTTTTCTATAACCTCCGGCTCGTCTGCAAAAGCTATAAACGACATATTAAAACACATACACAAAGCTAAAACTATTGACAAAACAAACTTAAATGATTTCATATTCGGCACCCCTTCAATTATGGATATGCCGTAAATGTTAATTAAATGCAGCCACAACTAAAAGAAAAACCTGCTAAATTAATTTAGCAGGTTTTATTCTTATATTATTTCTTTAAGCTAATTGCCTGTTTTGCCTTTTCTGCAATATCCTTACCGCGAAGGCCAAACAAAACAAGCAATTCGTTAGCAGGACCCGACATACCAAAGCGGTCATAAACACCGACCTTGACAACGGGTACGGGGCAGGTTTCGGTAACAACCTCGGCAACTGCCGAGCCTAAACCACCGATAACCGAATGCTCTTCTGCTGTTACGATTGCGCCGGTTTCTTTAGCGGCTTTTTCAATAATCTCGCGGTCAATCGGCTTAATGGTTGCCATATTGATAACACGAGCATTAATGCCCTCTTTTTTAAGCAATTCGTGGGCC
>JAZRNK010000099.1:0-2989 GCA_045648145.1 Acutalibacteraceae bacterium
TTTGCAGGCGCTTCTGCAATATGCACCTTGGCTTTTCGCCACATATTAAGGTCGCCGCGCCATATAGCGCAAAGTGCCAACAACATACCTGCTGACAGCACCGCATAAAAACCCGAATGTCTGTTTAAAAGGTAATTTGCGCTTTGATACACCTTGTCAATCTCACCGCGGGAATAAGCAACCTCGGCCTCAAAAAGCACCTGCGCCTCATGGTTATCAACCAACTTTTCGGCACATTCATCAGCACTACCAGGGACACTGTAAAGGTCGGTCATATATAAGAAAGGTGTTTTTCTCGGCAAAGGCATAGGCTGATCAAGACGTTCCGCCTCTTGCTTACGACCCGCCTTAGTTCTACCGTCCAACGGACGCTGAGCTTTTTTGGGTATCATCCAATCTCTACCGAAACGTACAACGCCCTCTATTTTACCTTGTGAGCACAACGCCTGTATTCTGCGATGTGATATACCCCACTTTTTAGCTACCTCATCTATTTTTAAATAATCCATACATTTTCTCCTTAACGCAAACATAATACATTGTTCGTTAAATCGTCGGATATATTGTTCGTTTAAACGCACAAAACATTGTTCGTTGTGCCGTCGTTTATTATACTCAACTTCAAAAGAATTTTCAAGTGTTTATACAAATATTTTGCAAAGTGCAACATTTTTTCTATAAACTGTTGATTTTTGACTAAAAAAACAATAAAATGTCATTAATAAGTCGTTTAGAGAAAGAAGGGCTGTACTTTGGACTTTTTCAAAAAACTTCTCGAAATTCTTGACGCAAGAATGGAAGAACCGCAAATGTACGGTTGGTTTCATTTGTTGTTCTTCGCGCTAACAATACTTGCAACTATCCTGCTGTGCAAGTTTCAGCCAAAGCCAAGCGAACGATTTACTAAAAAACTGTTGATTATTTCATCTGTAATTGTAATTGTTTTGGAAATTTATAAACAAATCAATTATAGCTTTAGCTATGACGGTCCATCTATTACCTACGATTTTGAATGGTACGCGTTTCCGTTTCAGTTCTGCTCAACACCTATGTATGTCGGACTTTTAGCAGGCTTATTAAATAAAAACAAGGTTCACAACGCTTTATGCGCTTACCTTGCAACCTTTTCGGTTTTTGCAGGTTTTTGTGTAATGCTTTATCCACCGCAGGTCTTTATCACAACCATTGGCATAAATATACAATCAATGATTTGCCACGGTATGATGATTGTGGTCGGTATCTACCTGCTGTACACAGGTTACGTCAAAATTGAGCACAAAACAATTTTAAAGGCCACCTCTGTTTTCTCGGTCTGCGTTTGTGTTGCTATTGTTCTTAACGAAATTGCATATTTTAGCGGCTTACTCGAAACAGAAACCTTTAATATGTTCTTTATAAGTCCTCATTGTGAGCCATCACTGCCTGTGTATTCATTAGTGCAAGCGGTTGTTCCATTCCCTTGGTGCTTGTTTGTCTATATCATCACCTTTTCTCTTGCCGCTTACATAATATTACTTATAGCAATGCTAATAAAATTTTGTTTTAAAAAGATAAAAACAAAAGAAAAAGCAATGGCATAAAAAAGTGCAACTACCGACATAGTCGGTAGTTGCTTTTTAATTCCCGTTAAAAACTGTTAGCTTACCGTCCTTATCGCAAAGGCAAAGGTAAATATCTTTTATACCTCCAAAGCCACGGCCCAATATTTCGTTTTTGAGCCACTCTGTATCGCGACCCATTCTCTTTAGATTTTCCCCCATAATTCTGCCGTCCATTATTACCTCTGTATTAATATGCTCGGGTGGCGGTATCAAATTCATATCTTCGGGTGTCAATGGTCGTTTAGTTGTTTTTGGAAAAACCGTCAACCGCCCGTTGAACTCAAAAACAGCAGTCTGGATATCACTCAAATTAAAATACCCCTCCTGCCGACACATCACCATAAATTCACTTAAATCAAGCTTTGCTTTTTTCATGTTTTTGCGGTAAAGCTTACCGTCGTTCATTATTATAGTAGGTGTTCCATTTATAAATTTACGCATTTTAGGTGCCTTGCTGGTAATCAGTGTAAGCATCAAAGTAACCACACCGTAAACCGCCATAGCAACAAGCGGTTTCCAAGGCTTTTCGAGCTCAGTTGCAAGCTCGGCCGCTATTGAACCTATCGTAATTCCCGTAATGTACCCAAAAAAATCGAGCTGCGACATCTGTTTATGTCCCATTACCTTCGTAATAACAAACAATGCCACAACCGACAGTACCGAAGTTAGTATTACCTTGATTATTTCCATAAACACACCCCGTCACATTAGTATTACCATATACAATATAAATATCCTTTAAAACTTTCTATAATATATTTTTCTAAAAAGGCAACAATATTTATCAAAAAGCAATAGAAAGCGGTTTACAATATGGCAAAACGACACGGTAATTTAACAATTTCGCTCGAATCGGACGTTTATATTAACTCGTTTGCTTCCGTAGTCGGTCCGAAGGAAAAACAAGGCCCGTTACGACAATATTTTGACGAAACGCACGACGACGAATTTTTAGGAGAGGGCTCGTTTGAAAAAGCCGAAAGCAAACTGCAACAAATATCAGTAAAAACCACACTTAAAAAGGGTAACAAAAGCCCCCAAGATATTGACCTAATTTTTGCGGGCGACCTTTTAAACCAATGTATCGGCAGTGCCTACGGCCTAAAGGATTTTAATATACCCTTTGTCGGTCTGTATGGTGCCTGCTCAACTATGGCGCTAAGCATAATCAACGCCGCCTTGGCAATAGACAACAACGCCGCCAACCGTTGTGTTGCCGTCACCTCATCGCATTTTTGCAGTAGCGAAAGGCAGTTCCGTTTTCCGCTTGAATACGGCGGACAACGTGCACCAACAGCGCAATGGACGGTCACCGGCTCGGGCTCGGTTTTGCTAAGCCATGAGCCAAGCACAGTCAAAATTAAGCACGTAGCCATCGGCAAAATTGT
>JAZRNK010000100.1:0-14614 GCA_045648145.1 Acutalibacteraceae bacterium
GCGTTCCCACCGTTGTACAGCATTTTTGTAATTTGCTTCTTGTCCTTTACTTACATCCCAATACTTTCGTACAGTTTCTCGATATCCCATATGGTGTTCTCGCATATCCATTATAACACCTATTTTGAATTCTGCACTATACTTTTGTTGTATTGTTCCTTTTTTTGCCATAAAAATATGCACCTCCAAAAGTGTCTAACTTTTGGGGTGCATATCAGTTTTCTTTCGGTGCTTTTTTTCTTATTTTCGGGTTAGAATATTAACGGTGATACTTTTGTTTATAACCATTATCAGAACAATAATTCTCTATTTTCTTGTTATTTTTGCTATAAGAATAATGGGAAAACGTCAAATCGGTGATATGCAACCGGGCGAATTGGTAATCACTATACTGATTTCCGAAATTGCTGCCATTCCCATACAAGACCTACATCAACCGTTAGCAACGGGTGTGATTGCAGTTTTCACCCTCGTTTTTATGGAAATTGCGGTGTCGGTAATCACAATGAAGGTACTACCTTTAAGACGCTTTTTCTATGGGGACTCTGCGATTATTATAAAAGACGGTAAATTGGACCAAAAAGCATTAAAAAGACTAAGAGTTACAGGACCCGACCTTCTTGTAGTATTACGAAACCAACAGATATTTGACATATCACAGGTGGCATACGCAATTTTAGAAACCAACGGTCAGTTAAGCGTTATGATGAAGCCCGATTACCAATCATTAACCGTCAACGACCTTAAAGGCGATGCACAAAACAGTAACTACCCCTGTCTTGTAATTAGTGACGGTCACGTTATCAAGTCTGCATTTAAATTATGCGGTCACACAAAAAAGGAAATCTTTAATAAGCTCAATTTTCAAAACATCAAAGTTAAGGATGTTTTTCTTATGACCTGCGACTCAAATATGAATATAAATATTATTAAAAAGGACGGTAAAGATACTTGAAAAGGTTTTTAATCGCCACACTTTTACTAATATTTTCTTTTTCATTATGCATCACAGAAAAAGTCATTCTTGATAACGTATTAAACGAGGTCACGTATAACATTGAGAAAATCGAAAATGATTTTAACGAAAATAAGCAAAATGCGTCTAAAAAAGCAGCAGAAATTTCTGCTTTTTGGCAACAGAAAAGCGAACTTCTATCTATGTTTATTGACCACGATGAGATAACTAGTATAACCGAGAAATTTAAAATGCTTGAAAACTGTGCTTATTTTGACCACGAGGAATTTTATAACCTAATAAGTAAAATAAGTAATGACATAGAAGAATTGAACAAATCGGAGGGTTTTAGCATAAAAGAAGCATTTTAGCTTATAACACAATATTAAATCTTAAACGGAGCTTATCACTAATCATTGCAATAAATTCAGAATTAGTGGGCTTGCCTCGGCTTGTGTGTATTGTATAACCAAAGTATGAATTAAGAACATCTACGTCTCCCCTATCCCAAGCAACCTCTATAGCGTGTCTGATAGCCCTTTCTACACGCGAGGAGGTTGTTTTGTGCTTTTTAGCAATAGCAGGATAAAGACACTTGGTAACCGAATTAATCAATTCTGTATTGCGTACCGACATAACGATAGCATCTCTTAAATAATGATAACCCTTAATATGAGCCGGAACGCCTATTTGATGTATTATTTCGGTTACAATAACCTCTAAATCCAAATCGGTCACGGGAGTATTATCATTTACAATAACATCGGTTTTCTTGGTTTTTCCCGACAGTTGAAGAATACGCTCGGCCACAACCGAAAAGTCGAACGGTTTAATAAAGAAATATGAAGCACCCGCAGACAAAGCCTCTGACTCTAACTTTGTACTGCAAAATCCCGACATAACAAAATACAAAGGTCGGTTAATACTACTATCATTAAAAACAGCATTCATAACACCAAGAGCATCCATACCGGGCATAAAAAGCTCCGATAAAATAACGTCAGGCTTATGATGACTGACGGCCTCAATTACGTTGCATCCGTTTTTAAGACACAATACAGCCTCCATTCCGTAAGAATTGATAACATTTGCACATTTTTGACCAAATTCTGTACTGTCATCCGCGATTAGTACTTTTAATTTCTTTTCCATAAGTTTTCCTCCTATTACTTTGAACTGTGGCATATTTTAACACATATTTCGAACTATTGCAATAGGAAAATTGGTAATTTTTGGTAATTTTTTGTTAATTTCAAAAAGTGACAAAAAGCTATAAATAATATTGTTTTTTTATGTTGTCGATATATAAGATTTAGGGTAAAAATTTGTAAAGCAATAAAAAGAACGGCCTTTACAGTGATTTAAACACTGTAAAGGCCGTTCTTTAAAATCTTATCTTAACAATATCTTATGACATAACCATTTTCATTTCGTCCGACTCTTCGGCATTTTTATTAACGTGCTTAGCACTATGATATGTCGGAACAAGTTGTTTTAAGACCTTACGTATTTCGTCATTTTCCAACTGCAAGGAAGCCTTCAAAACCTCAATTTTTTCGTCAATTTCCTGTCTTGATAAAGGAGTGTCCTTTTCAATGAAAATCAAATCGTTTTCTGTTTTATTACAGGTTTCGGTTTTGATTAACAGTTCCTCATACAGTTTTTCGCCTGGTCTGAGACCTGTTTCGACAATATCAATGTCAACATACGGAGTGTAGCCTGCAAGCTTTATCATATTTGTGGCGAGGTCAATAATCTTAACAGGACTGCCCATATCAAGAACAAAAATCTCACCGCGTGTAGCCATAGCACCTGCCTGCATAACAAGCTGGGATGCCTCAGGTATTGTCATAAAGTAACGGATAATACGCTTATCGGTAATAGTAACGGGGCCGCCGGCTTCTATCTGACGCTTAAAAAGAGGAATAACAGAACCGTTTGAGCCTAAAACGTTACCGAAACGGACAGCCGCAAACACAGTACTGCTACTATCATATCTGCTTTGAACAACCATTTCACAAAGGCGTTTACTTGCGCCCATAACGTTAGTGGGGTTAACCGCCTTATCAGTCGAAATAAGTATAAATTTCTTAACACCGTGCTTTTCGGCGGCGTTAGCGGTTTTATACGTACCTAAAACATTATTCTTAATGGCTTCACAGCTACTGTTCTCCATCAACGGAACGTGCTTATGAGCTGCGGCATGGAAAACAATCTCAGGCTTGTATGTAGCAAACAGAATATCTAATCTTGCGGTATCTCTTACCGAGCCAATTTCGACCGCTAAATCAAGCTTGTCACCGTAATGCTGCTGCAATTCCTGCTGAATATCGTAAGCATTGTTTTCGTAAATATCAAAAATAATAAGCTTTTTAGGTGATGCTTTAGCTACCTGTCGACAAAGCTCACTACCAATAGAGCCACCGCCACCGGTTATCAAAACAACCTTGTCCTTATAATAATCAAAGGTGTTTTCATTGTTAACGTTAAGGCTATCTCTGAACAGTAAATCCTCAACGCGAATTTCTCTTAAAAGACGCTTGTCCCCCTGCGAAATACCCTGCTCATTAATAGCAAAATCATACAATTTGATTTTGCAGCCCGATCTCGAATAAAAATCGTACATCTTTTTAATTTCACTCGAGGTCAGCTTAGGTAAAGCAATAAAAATCTCTTTTACCTGTAACAATTTAAAATCTTTAAAAATACGTTCGCTTTCCTTTAAGATTTTAATGTTAGATATGTAGTTACCCACCTTATATTTGTCAACATCGACAAAACAAACAGGTTTGTATTTTGAATTGGAATTGTGCAAAAGCTCCTCAACCAATAAAGAACCCGTCTTTCCTGCGCCGACAATAGCTACATAGGTTTTATTCTTAGCAATATTGTCGCCCTTCCAATTCATATAAATCTGGTATGCAAAACGCGAAACAAGTGTTTGAAGCGTAAAGAACACAACAATAATCAAGGTCATCCAAACACTTATATAAGCAAGATCAAACAAAACAAATCTTGTTATAAGCATTCCGAAGAACCAGCCAATTAAATCACAGATTATAATCTTTGTGTACGCGCTAACATTGGCAAAACGCCAAACATTAAAGTAAACCTTTAATGCAATGCGTACCGTAAAAATGCAAACAGCAAACACCAATGCATTTATACTAAGCTTTTCGATACTGTTACTTACAGTTATCTCGTTTGAAAGCAAAGTAATAGCAAAGGTAGCAACATATGAAGAAATCAAAAAGAATAGGTCTATAAGGAAAAGCACTGTTTTTCTTGAGTTCATATAATCACCATTTAAAGTATATTCTATCTATTTTAACATAACTTTCTTTGAAAATTGGTTTCTAAATCAAAGATTTGGCGTCGAAACAGTGCAAATCGCTATTTCGACCACTATATCCATTATAATGTCATCAAGTTATTTTGTCAACACAGTTAATTTGTCGTAAAACAAGACAAAACGGCTTTTTGTGTCACATAAAAACACAAAAAACCGTTTATGAAAATAAAAGTTTATATTTACCAACTAAAATCCAAAGTAAGTTTTGGCATTTTTATAGCAAACACCTTCTACAATTCGCTTTAACGCATCCCAATCCTGAGGATACTCGCCCTCTTCTACCCAAGTACCGATCAAATTACAGAGTATACGTCTGAAATACTCGTGACGTGGATAAGAAACAAAGCTTCTTGAGTCAGTAAGCATACCGACAAAGTTGCCTAAAATACCTAAATTTGCAAGTGCCTTCATCTGTTCTTGCATACCGTCTCTGTTATCATTAAACCACCAGCCTGAGCCAAATTGTATTTTTGCAGCAACAGGTGCTTTTTGGAAATTACCAAGCATTGTACCCAAAACATAATTATCTTTAGGGTTAAGAGTATAAAGAATTGTTTTAGGAAGAATATCCTTGCTTTCAAGATTATCCATAAATCTTGAAAGCTTTTCGGCTATACAAAGGTCGTTTATTGAGTCAAAGCCAACGTCGGCGCCTAACTTTTGATACATTTTGGTGTTGTTGTTACGGAGCGCACCGATGTGTACCTGCATTGCCCAACCAAGCTTGGTATATTGTTCAGCACAAATCTCAAGCATTGCTGTCTTGAAAATATCAACCTCTTCGGTACTCAAGGCTTCGCCATTAATTTTCTTATCGAAAACCTTTTCTGCATCACCAATAGCAAACGGAACGTACTCAAGAGCGTGGTCAGACAGTTTACATCCGTTTTCGTTGAAATAATTAATTCTCTCAACCACGAAAGCTACTGCTTTATCATAAGAGTCCAAACCGTTTGATTTAACGTAATCAATAAAATCGGGCTTTTCAATATTTACAAGCTTGTCAGGTCTAAAGGTTGGTAAAACCTTGGTTTTAAAGCCTTCTTCTTTTAATTGCTTATGGTATATCAAATCGTCAGCAGGATCATCCGTTGTGCAAATTATCTCAACGTTTGAACGCTTAATTAAAGCCTTTGCAGAAAAATCATCCCTTTTCAAAAGCTCATTACACTTGTCCCAAATTTCTTTGGCGGTGCTTTCTGTCAAAGGAGCATCAATATCAAAATATCTTTTAAGCTCTAAAGCGGTCCAATGATAAATCGGATTGCCGATAAGCAATGGCACAGTTCTGGCAAAGCCTAACCACTTTTCATATTCGTCACCGTTACCCGTTATCAGTTCTTCCTCAATGCCGTTAGAACGCATCTGACGCCATTTATAATGGTCACCGCCTAAAAACAAATCATAAGCATTTTTAAATCTATAATCTTCAGCTATCATCTTCGGTGATAAATGACAATGATAGTCAATTATCGGCAAACCCTCGGCAAAATCCTTAAAAAGCTTTTTTGCCGTATCGTTTTTCAACATAAAGTTTTCATTGATAATTCCCATACATTTTCTCTCCTTTAAAGTGTAACTCCATCTTTAAAAATAGAAATTTCTCTGTAATTATTTACTTCATTTTTGGTTTGTATACCGTTTGCAATATCAATTATACAACCAAGCAATCGGTCAGATACACTGTCAATACTGTCACCCGACAAAATAGGTGAAGCATCAAAATCAATCCAATTTTGCTTTCTTTGCGCCAATAAGTTGTTAGTTGCAATCTTAACGGTTGGTACGGCACTTCCCAACGGCGTTCCCCTGCCGGTTGTAAATAGTATCATATGCACACCTGCAGCCATTAAATTTGTAACAGCCACAATATCGTTGCCCGGCCCATTTAGCAAAGAAAGTCCGTTTTGTTTTACCGTATCACCATAAGATAAAACATCAACAACCGGACTTAATCCGCCCTTTTGAACGCAACCTAAGGATTTTTCCTCTAAGGTTGTTATGCCGCCGGCTTTGTTTCCGGGTGACGGATTTTCATATATCACCTGATTATGTCTTTTATAGTAATCTTTAAAATCATTTATAAGGTTTACTGTTTTATTGAAAATTTCTTCGTTTTCACATCGTTCCATAAGCAAATGCTCCGCGCCGAACATTTCAGGCACTTCGGTCAACACACAGCTTCCACCGTAAGAAACCAGCTTGTCGCACACAGCACCCACAAGAGGATTGGCAGAAATGCCGCTATATCCGTCACTTCCGCCGCATTTTAATCCAATACGAAGCTTAGAAATACTAACAGCTTGCCTCTTAAACGTATCTGCATAGGCTTTCAGTTCATTTATCAGCTTTACACCCTGCTCAATCTCATCATCAAAATCCTGACAGTTTAAAAACTTAACTCTATCTTCATTATAATTGCCAAGAACCTTTTTAAACTCAGCTATATTATTGTTTTCACAACCCAGGCCCAAAACAAGAACGCCCGCAGCATTAGGATGATTAACCATGCCTTTTAGTATTTGCTGTGTTATCATTTGGTCGTCGGCCAACTGCGAGCACCCAAAAGGATGAGGAAAAGAAAACGCACCGGTAATCTGTGCAAGTCTTTCTGCAATTTTATTAACGCAACCAACAGTGTTAATAATCCATATTTCATTACGGATGCCAACGTCACCATTTTCTCTTACATATCCTTGAAAGGTTAAACCGCTATCAACCTTTTTAATATTATAATCCTTATAATTATATGCGTATTCAATATTGCCTGAAAGATTGGTTTTTAAATTATGCGTATGCACCAATTCGCCTTTTTCGATATCGCAGATTGCATGACCTATCGGCGAACCATACTTTATAACGTTTTCACCCTTACGTATATATTGTACCGCATACTTATGTCCGTTTTCAAGATTTATTTCTACATTATCAAGCTTATTTATTAACATTTTTCCACCTCTTGTGATAAAAAGCTTAAATCCTCATCCCAAAAGCTTTTATTAGCTAAAATTTCTTTTACGCTTTTCTCCTGCATAAAAGAGATTATTTCTTCATCATCATTCGGTGTACCGTATTTATAAAAATCAATTAATTTGGCTAACGAGAAAATAAGATTTTGTGGCACTTTTCCTGTTCGTTTAATATATTCAAGTAAGCTCGGCAGCACCCGTACCTTAAACTTGCTTACACTGTTAAGCGATATTGATGCGCATAAATGCCGTATGTACGGGTTATTAAATCGTTCAAAAACATTATTGGCATAATCTACAAGTTCGGCTTGGGGCAAATCAAGCGTGGGTATTATTTCTTCAAAAACACACTTTTCAACAAACGTGCGCATCTGCTCGTTTTCCATACAATCTTTAACCGTTTCAATTCCCTCAAGCATAGCATACGGTATCATACACGTATGAGCGCCATTTAATATTCTGACCTTTCTCGTTCTGTATTTTTCAAGATTATCGGTAACTATAATATTCAAATCAACCTTATCAAAAGGAAGCTCGTTTAAAATACATTTGGGTCCCTCAATCACCCAAAGGTGAAACAATTCGCTTGTATTAAGCATATTATCAACATAAGGCAACTCAATCTTTTCATCTTTAGGATAGCCCGTAACAATGCGGTCTACCAACGTATTACAGAAAACATTCTTGTTTTCAATCCAAGCTTTAAACTCATTACCTAAATTCCAATTATCTGCATAACGCAAAATGCATTTCTTTAAATTTTCACCGTTTTTCTCTATAAGCTCACACGGCAAGAATATAAAGCCATCAAGCTTTAAACAAAATCTTTTATAAAGCAAAGCTGTCACTTTAGCAGGGAAAGACTTTGGCGGTGCATCATTTATACTATCTGTTTCAATATACTCTATTCCGGATTCAGTAGTATTTGAAACTATAAATCTAAAATCGGGATTTTCAGCAAGCTTTAAATATGCTTCATAATCATCATAAGGCTTAACAGTACGTGAAATCATATCGATTATCTTGCTTTCCACAATAGGCTGACCGTTTTTCATTCCACGCATAATATGAGTGTATACGCAGTCCTGTGACTGCAACAAATCGCACATTCCTTTTTCTATTGGCTGAACCACCACTGCACTGCCGGAAAAATCAGTTTTTTCATTTAGTATTTGAAAAATCCAATCAACAAAGCCACGAAGAAAACCGCCCTCGCCAAACTGAATTATTCTTTCTTTTCTTAAAGTTTTTTCACATATCACAAAAATCACCTCAAGTTTAAGTATGTTTTAATTTTATATCAAAAAATTACCCTTAACCATGATAATTTTGATATAATCTGAATTAAATCTTGATTTTTTTGATTACTTGATGTAGTATACAATCGGTGATGATGTGAAAATGACTGATTATAACTTTACAAAGGACTTTTTTGAATTTCAAAATAGTGTTAACACAAATTTTGAACGAAATGAAACTCACTATCATAACAGCTACGAGATTTATTATTTGACCGACGGAGAGTGTAAATATTTTATTGATAACAAAATTTACTATCTTTCTAAAGGAGACATAGCGCTTATCCCTACCGGTGTTATTCATAAAGCCAATTACGAAACCAAATATCATTCGCGTCTACTCATTAACTGCAGCGAAAATTATATTCCGAATTCTGTTAAAAACGTTTTTTACGACTTTCACTATTTTACAAAGCAAGAAGCGTTATCGGTTGAAATTGAAAACATTTTTTGTATAATAGAAAAAGAATATACTTCTCCCGATAAATTTTCTGATGATATTATTAAGTGCAAAATTTCCGAACTGTTAATATTAATTTCACGACATAAGCCTACAATTAATCAATCGCAAACAACTAATCCCATTATAGAAACAGCCATTAAATTTATACACAAAAACTACGCCGAAAACATCAATCTACATACAACAGCAAGCGAGTGTTTTGTAAGTGTAGGACACTTGTCCCGTATATTCAAGAAAGAAACAGGCTTCGGGTTTAACGAGTATCTCACCATATACCGCTTAAAAAAAGCAAATTTGCTCATTAACGACAACCCTAAAATCAAAATTTCGGACGTTGCCCTGCGTTGCGGCTTTAATGACAGCAACTATTTTTCAAAGGTATATAAAAAAATATATAAAGCTCCCCCTACTTTTAATAAAAGAACAAATTAAATGCTGCTTAAAGGAAACTTTAAGCAGCTTTTTTAATTTAATGTGAGTAATTCAATTATAGCGCCAATAAGCGCATTAAGTTCCGAGTCGGTATTAGCATACCTTTCAATAAACCTTTCAGGTTTAGAGATATACCCCCAAAGCTCATCCTTTTTGCTGTTTTGACATTGTGCCTCGATTATCATTTTTTCGCAACGAGAAATAACGTCACGATTATCATTAACAAGCTTATCGCCGTCAACCGAAATTTCAAGCTTCGATGTAACCTTAGTCTGTACAGTTACCCATAATGTGTTATGAAGCTCGTCCTGCTCACATTCAAAATCGGTAGCTTTACCGTCAACCAAAACATTAACCGAAACGTCGTTGTTAAAACCTCTAAAGCCAATACGCCAACTACGTATATCAGGTATAAGCGATAAATCACCGCAAGCTGCATTGACAGTAAAGATGGCGCTTTTTTCACAAGAAAGCATCATTTCAGTTTTAGCAAAAGCTCCGTTTTTGTATGCGTCACCCTCACCTGCGTCTTCGTATAAAGTAAAAGAATTGTCAGCACCCGGGAAAACTAAAATCTGCATATTTTTACAGTTACAAAGCCGGTTATCACCATCCAGATACTTTGCCATCGGCACTATTGCACCTGATTTAGCAAAAACGGGCATTTCCTCGTGACTGCGATATACGTTAATTTTTTTACCATCTTGACTAAAATATCGCGTGCCGTTAAAAAAATCAAACCAATCACCCTTTGGTAACCAAACCTCTGCCTTACCCAAATCGACAACATTATCATTTTTCTCGGTTACAGGCTTTACGATAAGCTCACTGCCAAACCAAAACTGTTCAGGAACATTATAGGCCTCTTCACATTTTGGATGACTATAATACATAGGCTGAACAAGCGGCAAAAGCTCTGCGTGATTTCGATAATTCATAGTGTAAATATACGGAAACAGCTTGTGTCGCAGCTGCAGCCATTGAGTTGCAATTCGCTCTGTATCAAGACCGTATTTCCACGGTTCTTTGCTTAACCAACGGCTTTTTGTACTGTGCAATCGGTTGATGGGAGAAAAAACACCCAACTGCAACCAACGGATATAAAGCTCATCATCTCTATACCCTGACATATGTCCACCGATATCGTGACTCCACCAAGAATATCCGATGTTAGATGCTTTGGCTGTAAATTCAGGTTGAAACTTCAAGCTTTCCCAGCTAATATAGGTATCACCCGAGAACCCAACGGGATAACGGTGACTGCCGGGACCTGAATAACGCGAAAAGAACATCGGACGCTTATTACCGTCACGGGTGATATCAAGAATATGCAAATGATTTAGCATCCATAACGGGTCAACCTGCTCACGTGGGTCAAGCCGTTCTTTTGAAATATCTTTATCGTGTATCCACCAGTAGTCTGTTCCCTGTTGCCAGTCCATCCACCAAAAATCAACTCCGTCTTGCTCATAAGGATGGTGCAAAACATCAAAATATGTTTCCATGTGCTTTTTAGACAAAACGTCAAAAGGCACTCTCTGTTTGGTATCAGGGTCAATACCGTTGGCTATCGCCATTTCTCTATACATATCCTCATGACAACCTGTGCCCGATGCAGGATGAAGATTTAAAGACGTCTTTAAGCCTCGGTCGTGCAAATCCTTTAAAAATTTTTTATAATCCGGAAACAACTCTTTATTCCAACTATAACCCGTCCAACCGTTACTGTGCTTCGGATGGGAGTCTTTCAGCTCATCAGGTATTTTAGTGATATGCCAGTCCATATCAATTACGCCCACCGAGAAAGGTATCTTTTTCTCGATAAACTTGTCCATTAAATCAATATACTCTTGCTGAGTATATTCGTAATAACGACTCCACCAGTTACCCAATGCGTAAGCCGGCAACAAAGCAGGAGCACCGGTCAAGCGATAAAAATCCTTCACTGCGCCAATGTAATCAAAACCGTAACCAAAAAAATAGCAATCGGTCACGTTAGGACAACGCACAGTTATCCATCCGTCACTGTCTAAAGGCATGTTGTTGCTGTCATCAAGCACAGAAAAACCATCTTTAGAGCAAATGCCGCGTCCAACTGGAATTGCGCCGTCAATACCATCCAAGGTCTTTGCTGTACCACCCAAATCGGTAAAGTCATCGCTAAAATTCCACTCGGTGTAAGGTTCAATCTTAAGCTTAAAGTTAAGGCTATCAGCACTAAAAGGCTCATTAACAGTATAGGTCAAAACAAAAGCCGTGGTTTCAATTATAAGCTTATCTCCATTTTGAATTGATGTGTATTCGCAACGCGGAAAATCTCTGTAAAAAACCGACTGTGTTGCCCTATCTTCAAAATTACCGTCGCAAGAAAACTCCATACGGATAAGATTTTCGGTCAAAACAGTAAAACGGTATTTTTCGCCCTGTACAATGTTTTCTTTCACTGCAAAAGGGCGAACTTCCCACAAAAAACGCTCATTACTGCTCATAAACACCCTCCCGTCGCCTTAATAAAACTTGTTTTTATCATTATATTATGATATTATTACAATAACAATAGCGTATATTAACCAAAACTTACACTATATTAACTTTTGAGAGGCTTTGTTTATGGAAAGCTACAAGGAAAACCGAACACGCGGTACGGCTGACTGTCCACTATCATATTATCATCAGACAGAACACCGTATTGGGCAGCTAATGGCAGGTGTGCATTGGCACCCTGAATTTGAAATTATCCATGTGCTTCACGGTTCTGTCACTATTCGTGTCGAAGCTGAAGAGCTGACAGTACAAGAAAACAGTATCGTTTTTATTCACCCTAATGAGCTTCATACTATCAATTCCCACGAAATTCCTTGCGACTACAATGCATTTGTTTTCTCTTTAGAGCTTTTATCTCCTTTACCTTCACATTTTTTCTCACGTGATTATTTGTCACCTATCCGTTCGGGTCAGCTGCACTTTCCGCGTATTATTACTGCAAAGGATAATTTATATTCTGAAGTTGCGCCGATGTTGAACATCATAACCGAAGCCGATAAAAATTCTCATTATTACAATCTTACGGTATTCTCGTCAATGATGCAGGTGTTTACCAAAATGTCGGCAATAGCAGGCCTTAACCACGAATTGACCGAAACGTCACTCAAAAGAAACGAAATTGTTAAGGAATGTATGAATTATCTTGAAAACAATCTCGAAAAAACCATTTCCCTGCACGAACTCGCTACTCAAGTACATCTGCACCCCAACTACCTTTGCCGTTTGTTCAAAGCCTATACAGGACAAACCGTTTTTCAATATTTAACACAACTACGGGTTAATAAAGCATGTAAACTGCTTCGCACAACCCACTTGCCCGTCAACGAGATAGCGCTTGCTTGTGGTTTTGAAAGCATCAGCTTTTTTACGCGAAAATTTAAAGAAATAATGCACACCACCCCAAAAGCATATAGCAAAAAGCCTTGAAGAAAACTTCAAGGCTTTTTTATTACACTTATTTGTCAAAGCTCGGATTAATTTCGTAGAAATTCTTGGAATTAAGCCTGTCGGTAAGCAAACGCAAACCTTCGCCTGAACAATCAGAGTGGAATGGATTTGCAATAAAAAAGCAATTATATTTTCCACTTGATTTCAAGACTGTCTTCTGAAGCGTTAATACGCTCGATCAACGAATCCACAACTGTGATTTTGTCGCTCACCGACAGTTCATCCCAATACTCCATATAACCGCTGATTTCGCCTATGTTATCCTTGCAGTCGTTATCGAACTGTGTGATCTGTGCATACAGCTCTTTCTTTTCAGCGTCAAGTTCAGAAATGCGGTTGTTTATGTACTGCATCACCGTATCATTTGCCGAAGTGATTTTTTCCAGTAAAGAGGATATTTCTTTGTCAATCTCTTCTATACGTGTTTTAAGTTTTACAACTTGCAGGTTACAGCCGTCCTGCTTTTTCTTTGACAGTGTCTGAAATTCTGCTAATTTTTTCTGCATTTCCTTAAATACAATGTCATCAACAACATCCGCATCCAAAGAGCCAAAATGACAACCACCGGCGTGATATTTGTTTGTGCAGAGATAATAGCGGTTGTCGGACTTAGTTTTGCACTTATAAATCTTAGCGGTTAAAGCATATCCGCATTTGGCACATTTGATTTTGCCCGCAAGCCAGGTTGCCTTTGCTTTGATGGGCCGTGCAACGCTTTGATTGTTTAAGCACTTGGAACGGCACTTAATCCACGTTGCCGAATCAACAAGTCCCTCGTGCGGTGCCAAAACCAATGTATGACCTACTAAGGATATTGTTTTTCGCTTGAAGCTGTCGCCCGAATAAAGATATGCTCCGTTTATACCGATAAAATCCCCCGGGTTATTGACAATGTTTGTTCCTTGCGCTTTAAAGAATTCATAAAGCTGATAGTCGGCTTTTACATATGCGGGATTAATTACCACATCACGCAATCGGCTACGATTAAAGAGTTTTCCGTCACGCTTTCGTATGCCGTGTTCTTCCAAGTAACGCATAACATCACCAAATGAGGTTTGAGGCTCTGAATACATTGAAAAAATCAATCTTATAACTTCTGCTTCTTCCTCAATGGGTTTATACATTTTTGTTCGTATTCCGTCTATAGTTGTTTCGACCAGTTCAAATCCGAACGGAACTCTACCACCCATATAGAAGCCGCGTTTGCTACGGGAAGAATAGGCATCAATAACACGCTGCTGAATAGTTTCACGCTCAAGCTGTGCGAAGATCATTACTATCATCAACATAGCCTTACCAATGGGTGTCGAAGTGTCAAATTTCTCCATTGTGCTTACAAAGTCAACACGGTTCTTTTGAAATACTTCAATCAAATTGGCAAAATCAAGCACCGAACGGCTGATACGGTCAAGGCGGTAAACGATAACACGGTTTACTTTACCCGCCTCTATATCACGTAACAAGTCTTGAAACGCAGGGCGGTCTATGTTTTTACCACTATAACCCTTGTCGGTATAAACTTTATAACTTTCTCCTGTCACTTCGCCTTTACAAAACTCGATTTGACTTTCAATAGATATGCTGTCTATCCTGTCAACCGATTGTCTTGCATAAATTGCATCAAAAAGATTCAATTTTTGCTCCCTTCTTCGC
>JAZRNK010000101.1:0-3371 GCA_045648145.1 Acutalibacteraceae bacterium
TTTGCAAGAATTGATACTGAAAAGGTTATTGTCGAAATCGCCGCAGAACAAGAAGCCGCTGCAAAGGCAGCAGAAGCTGCTGAGAAAAGCAAAGAAAACATTGCGTTCCTTTCGGAAATTTCTATTGATGAATTTGCGAAAATCGACCTGCGTGCTTGTGTTGTAACCGCCTGTGAGCCTTTTAAAAAAGCTAAAAAGCTTTTGAAATTAACACTTGATGATGGAAGCGGAACTCCCAGAACGGTTGCTTCGGGTATAGCAAAATGGTATACGCCGGAAGATCTTATCGGCAAAACGGTTATCTGCGTTGCCAATCTTAAACCTGCAGTTTTATGCGGAGTTGAATCCTGCGGTATGATTCTTGCCGCCGACTGTGCCGAGGACGACGTTAAAGTGGTGTTCCTTGACGGTGTTCCTGCCGGTAGCAAAATAAGATAATGGACTTTTTTCAGGAAACCTTTGCACCGCCGTTTTCAATTTTTGACACGCACGCGCATTATGACGATGATACCTTTAACGACATCAGAGATGAATTGTTAGAGCAAATAGGGGAAAAAGGCGTCGGTTACATTATAAACAATGCCACCGATCTTGAAAATTCCGCCAAAAATTGCCTAAAAATGTCGAAAAATTACGGTTTTTGCTATACGGCAATCGGAGTTCACCCCGAAAACGTAGAGCGCTACGGCACTACACTTGACGAACAAAAGCTTTTAAGTTTACTTCAAAACGATAAGGTTGTTGCTGTCGGAGAAATCGGGTTGGATTACCATTATTCGCAGGACCGACATGAATTACAAAAGCAAGTTTTTAAACGGCAGTGTGAAATTGCTAAACAGCATAATCTGCCCGTCATTGTACATGACCGTGATGCGCACGCTGACACCTTCGAAGTTTTAAAGGAAACTCGACCTTTAGGCTCGGTGCACTGCTTTTCAGGCAGTGTAGAAATGGCAAAAGAGCTTATAAAGTTAGGCTTGCACATTGGTGTTGGTGGTGTCGTAACCTTTAAAAATGCACGACGGCTTGTTGAAGTGGTAGAGGCAATACCCCTTAAAAGCATTTTACTTGAAACCGATGCGCCCTACCTCTCGCCTGTGCCGCACAGAAGTAAGCTGTGCCATTCGGCTTACATTTACTATACAGCCTTGAGAATTGCCGAAATCAAGAATATTTCAGTGCTTGACGTCTTAAACATTACAAAAGAAAATGCGAAAAAGCTTTTTAACATTAAGTAAAGGGAGATTGTTATGATTAATTGTAAACCTTTCGGCGCTTTAACAGACAAAACACAAACCACACTATACTCAATCGAAAATGGCAAGTATAGGGTTGATATTACCGATTTTGGCGCAACCTTGGTTAGTTTCTTCACACCCGACCGCGACGGAAACATTATTGACGTTTTGCTTGGCTACGACGACGTGCAGGGATACATTCAAAACTCCGGTTACATAGGAGCTGTTATCGGCCGTTTTGCCAACCGTATTGAAAATGGAAAGCTTATTTTAAACGGCAAAGAATACGACCTTTATATAAATAACGGCCCTAACCATTTACACGGTGGTAAGGTTGGTTTTAGCCATAGAGTTTTCGATACTGAAATAATTGACGATAACACAATAAAATTTAGTCTTTTAAGTCCTGACGGTGAGGAGAATTATCCCGGCAACCTTGAACTTTCGGTTGTTTACAGTTTAAGCATTGACGGTGAGCTTTCTCTTGATTACACTGCTACTACCGATGCGGACACGGTTATTAACATTACTAACCATGCATATTTCAACCTTAACGGAACACACGAGCAAAACACCATTCATAACCACACTTTACAGGTTAATGCCTCGGCGTTTTGCGAGAGTGACAAAAACTGTCTTGCAAACGGCAACATTTTAGCTGTAAGAAACACACCATTTGATTTTAGAACACCCAAAAGACTTGATGAAATTTTCAACAACACCGAGTTTGGTCCCGTTGTTGCTGTTGGTGGCGGTATTGATAATAACTTCTGTTTGACTGATGGCTACAAAAAATGCGCCGAGGTTTACTCGGACAAGACGGGTATTACACTTGAGTGCTTTACTAGCCAACCTGCTGTTCAGGTTTACACGTCTAATTCAATGACCGAGAGAAGCGGAAAACACGGTGTAAAATATGCAAAGTACAGTGCAATTTGCCTTGAAACTCAAAACTATCCAAACGCACCTGCATTTGCGCACTTCCCCTCTGCCGTTCTTAAAAAAGGTGAGGTTTATAAACATAAAACCGTTTATAAATTCTCAGTAAAATAGACAAAATAATAAAAAGCCTTGCAAGAAAAATTTCTTGCAAGGCTTTTTATTATGCTTTATTTTCGCTACCAAAAAGTTTAATCTTTTCTTTAATTGCTTCGGTCATCAACTTAACCTTTAATGCTCTTGTTTCTTTATAAGAAAGGTTGTTTTTTACACCCTCTTGCATTGCTTTTTCACCAGCAACACAAATATCGGTGTAGATATTAACCTTAGCGATACCGCAACGAATAGACTCTTTAAAATCCTCATCGCTAAGTCCCGAGCCGCCATGAAGAACGAGCGGTGTTTCGGTTGCATTACGAATGTCGGTTAATCTCTGTAAATCGAGCTTCGGCTTTGATTTGTATGCGCCGTGTGCTGTGCCAATAGCGATAGCCAATGCATCAACGCCTGTCTTTTCGATAAAGGAAAGTGCTTCAGGAACGGTTGTATACATATCGTCAGTCTGTCCGTCTCCCTTTGCAGCCTCACCAACGTGACCAATTTCACCCTCGACACTTGCACCGAATGAATGAGCAATCTTAACAATCTCTCTTGTATCCTTAAGATTTTGCTCCTCTTCACCTGCTGAGCCATCGAACATAACGCTTGTAAAGCCAACCTTTAAAGCCTCCATACATCTGTCAAAGGTAAGGCCGTGGTCATAATGAACAACAACCGGCACCTTGGCTCTCTTTGCAGCCTCAACAATCGACGGGCCGATAAGCTTAAGTTCACCGTACGGCAACAAAACCTCTGCGGTACCTATAATAATAGGTGAATTCAACTCCTCTGCGGCAGTGATTGCCGCCTCTAACATGTCGGAGTCGGTGGTATTAAAAAGTCCTACGGCATAGTGCTCTTTCTGAGCCTTGACTAATACATCATTTAAATTTACTAACATTTTTATCCCTCAATCTTTGTTTGTCTAACTAAACGTTTATCGGTAAATATATCAGTTTCGTCGGTGCTCATTGTTGAGAATTCCGAAATAACGGCACCATTTTCGCCACCTTGGAACCAATGCCAAGTTTCAGGCATAATGGTGTACTGCTCGCCTGGGCGAAGATGAATTTCTTTAAACACAGAAACCTTCAT
>JAZRNK010000102.1:0-3718 GCA_045648145.1 Acutalibacteraceae bacterium
TAATTATCCTTACCTTCCTTATGTTCACACTTTTCAAAAAGAGAAAAACCGAAGATGAGTAAACGTAAAGACAATTTTCTCGACAAAATACCGATGCGCAACCCTAAAATCAAGTTTTCGGTTGGCGACGACGGTATAGTAGCTTTAGAAATTGAGAATAAGGGGTTTTTCAATCGTATTGCCCAAAAGCTTTTCAAAAAACCTAAAATAAGCTACGTTCATCTCGACGAAAACGGTAGCTTTATCTGGCCGTTAATTGACGGCGAGCGCGACGTTTGCGAGTTGGGTAAATTGGTTGAAGAGCATTTCGGCGAAAAGGCCAACCCACTTTACGAGCGTTTAACAAAATACCTCTCAATTTTGCAAAGCTACGGCTTCATAACCTTTAAAAAATAACCACAAAGCCTTCCCTTTAAGAAAAGGGAAGGTTTTTTGTTGCCGTGTTGCGCCGCACCATGCGCGGCGCAAATTTCCCCCAACCAACCCATTTAACAAAATTTAACAAATTATTTATATTCAAAGCTGCTGCAACGGTTGAAATTTATCTTTTAAAGTGTTAAAATAATAGTTTAGAAAATAAAACTTTTCAGGTGATGAAAAATGATAAAAAAATTGGCCAAAAGTATCCGCCAATACAAAAAGCATACAATCCTGACGCCCTTATTTATGGTGGGCGAGGTTTCGCTTGAATGTGTCATTCCGCTTGTCACTGCCAAGCTTATCAACTCTATTCAGGATGGGTGCGATATGACGCTTATCACAAAGTACGGCGTTATCCTGCTTTTGTTGGCGTTAGGCTCTTTGTCTTGCGGTATAATGTCGGGTTGGCTGTGCGCTTCTGCGTCGAGCGGCTTTGCCCAAAACCTGAGGCACGACTTGTACGCAAAGGTTAAGGACTTTTCGTTTGCCAACGTCGACAAATTTTCGACCGCAAGTCTTGTAACCCGTCTGACCACCGACGTTACCAACGTTCAGAACGCCTTTATGATGATTATCCGTATCGCCGTGCGTTCACCGTTAATGCTTATCTTTGCAACGGTTATGTCAATCTACGTCGGAAAAAGTCTTGCGCTTTTCTTTGTACTTGTGCTGCCTGTTTTGGCTGTCGGGCTTTTTACCATTATCAAAAAGTCAATGCCGCTTTTTAAGGCGGTTTTCAAAAAGTACGATAAATTAAACAACTCGGTGCAGGAAAATGTTAAGGGTATGCGCGTTGTAAAATCGTTTGTACGAGAGGACTTTGAAAAGCAGAAGTTTTCTAATTCGGCCGACGACGTCTGCAACGACTTTACGAGAGCCGAGAAAATCTTGGCCTTCAACAACCCCCTTATGCTTTTCTGTATGCACACCTGTATGCTCATACTGCCTTACTTTGCCGCAAGGATAATCATTTCCACCAGTGGCTCGTCAATGATGGTGGGTAACCTTAGCAGCCTTATCACCTACACAATGCAGATTTTGATGTCGTTGATGATGGTTTCCATGATTTTCGTTATGGTGACTCTGGCTATCGAGTCGGCACGCCGTATTATCGAGGTGCTCGATTGTGAAAACACCATCGTTTCGCCCGAAAATGCCGTAACCGAAGTGAAAAATGGCAGTGTCGAGTTTAAAAACGTCAGCTTTAAATATAACGAAAAAGCCGAAAAATACGCTCTGTCCGATATAAATTTGAAGATAGAATCGGGACAGACGGTTGGTATTATCGGCGGTACGGGCAGCAGTAAAACCACCTTAATACAGCTTATTTCCCGTCTTTACGATACCACCTGTGGCTCAATTTTAGTCGGTGGTGTCGACGTTAAGGATTACGATTTAAACGTTCTGCGTGACTCGGTTGCCGTAGTACTGCAAAAGAACGTGCTTTTCTCGGGCACCATTAAAGAAAACTTGCGTTGGGGCGATAAAAACGCTACCGACGAGGAGCTTATACATGCTTGTAAATTGGCTCAGGCCGATGACTTTATCCAAGGCTTCCCCGAAAAGTACGACACCTATATTGAGCAGGGCGGTGCCAACGTTTCGGGCGGACAGAAGCAAAGGCTTTGTATTGCAAGAGCGTTGCTCAAAAAACCTAAAGTGCTCATTTTGGACGATTCGACCAGTGCGGTCGACACTAAAACCGACGCTCTTATCCGTAAAGCATTCAAGGAAGAAATTCCCAATACCACCAAAATTATCATTGCACAGCGTATTTCCTCGGTTGAGGATGCGGATATTATTCTTGTGCTTGACGGCGGTAGGATAGTCGGCAACGGCACACATGAGGAATTGCTCAAAACCAACGAAATTTACCGCGAGGTTTACACATCACAGACAAAAGGGGACGGTGAAGATGCCTAAATTTCAACCACCAAGAAAAAAAGCCTCAAAGGGCGTTTCCACAAGGCTTATAAAACTGCTTGTGGGCGACTACAAGTGGCATTTACTGTTAGTGCTTTGTTGTATTATTTACAATGCCGTTACCAACGTGTTACCGTCGGTGTTCCTTAAAAATATAACCGACTATATCGAAAAAGGCCTTAAGGCAGGTCAAAACGGCTGGCAGGCAGTCGGCTCGGATATTTTAAAGCTGTTAGGAATAATGGCCGTCGTTTTTGCTGTGGGCGTTGTGGCATCCTACCTTAACACTCGCACTATGGCAATAGTAACGCAGGGCTTTTTAAATAATATGCGTAAGCGTATGTTTAATAAAATGCAATCACTTCCTGTCAAGTTTTTTGACTCGAACTCGCACGGCGATATTATGAGTCACTACACCAACGATATCGACACTCTGCGTCAGCTTATTTCCCAAAGCATACCCCAGCTTATACAGTCGGCAATTATTTTGGTCGGCCTTATATTCATAATGTCCTATTATAGCTTTAACCTTATGGCAGTAATGGCGTTGGGCGTTGTCGCAATGCTGTTTTCGGTCAAGGTTATCGGTAGCCGAAGTGCCAAATATTTCGTCCGTCAGCAAAAGTCGTTGGCCAAGGTCGAGGGCTTTGTTGAGGAGCTTATGAACGGACAAAAGGTGGTCAAGGTTTTCTGCCACGAGGAAGAAAGCCAAAAGGATTTTGATAAATATAACGACCAGCTTTTCTTGGATGCAAGAAGCGCCAACCGTTTTGGTAATATTATGGGTCCCGTTATGGGTAATATCGGCAATTTGCTGTACGTTTTTATCGCCTTTGCAGGCGGTCTTATGATAACTCTGTCGGTGCCCAATGCCTCTATCGGCGGTCTTGTAAACGGTACCTTTGGCGCAGTTTTGCAGATTTCGGTTGTAATATCATTTTTAAGCATCGGCCGTCAGTTTACCAACAACGTCAATCAGGTTGCACAGCAGTTTAACTCTATCGTAATGGCTCTGGCAGGTGCCGAGCGTGTGTTCTCACTGCTCGATAACGAGCCTGAGGCTGACGAGGGCTACGTAACGCTGGTCAACGCAAAATATGAAAATAATGAGCTTACAGAGTGTAAAGAGCGTACGGGTGTCTGGGCTTGGCGCCATCCTCACGGTGATGGTAGCGTGACCTACACCAAGGTCGAGGGCGACGTCCGTCTTTTCAACGTCGATTTTGAGTATGTTGAGGGCAAACGTGTCCTGCACGACGTGTCATTGTGGGCAGAGCCGGGACAGAAAATCGCCTTTGTCGGCGCTACGGGTGCAGGCAAGACCACCATTACCAACCTCATTAACCGTTTTTACGATATTGAGGATGGTAAAATC
>JAZRNK010000103.1:0-31719 GCA_045648145.1 Acutalibacteraceae bacterium
TTATACATCCGAAGATACAGAATTTATACGCATTAATTATGAATATGTAATAGTAGGCTTTGCATGGTATACCTTTTCAATTAAATATCCCGCAGCACAAAGCGAAACTTATGAAGGTGTATTTGATTCAATAGTGAATTCAATTGAGTTTAAAACAGAACAAGCCAATACACCAAGTTACAAGAGTTTTTTAGATGACTTAAAAAACAACAAAATGGATTTGTATTATTCTGTAAAAGATATTGATAGAAATAATATTGATGATTTGCTTATTCTTGAAAACACAAAATTATCTATTTACACATGCGAAAACTCTATTGAATTAATTGGTGAACAAGATTTTCTCACTGGTACTGTTAGATTTTTTAGTTCAGAAAACATTAATTATCCTGGTATATTTTATTTCACAGTTGGTGGTGGAGTAGATCATTACGGATATATGACAATTAAAGATAAAAAACTTTCATTTGAAAATTTATGGGAAGAAAATTATGCAACTGAACCGCAGGATAGTAACAATCGTATAAAAGAGTTATCGTCTAACAAAGATTTAATTTCTGAATCAAAAAAGTTGTATAATAAAAATGCCGATATCAAATTTGTATCTTTAAAACAATAACTATAATCAAAAGTTGTAGTGCCGCATGACCACAAAAGCATATCTTCATGCTCTAATGCAGACGGACAGTATGGCGTCCACTCAATAGGTGTACTATCAAGTTTAGGCTCAGTCGCCATAAATAAAGCATTAAAGTAATTCACATCTTTTGTTGCCTGTACAAAATGACTGCACTGACGGTCAAAGTTAAAGTTTTTAGATGAGTCAGTGTTGCCGATAAAAGCAGGCACATATCCGTATGCAGAAACAGTTTGTGCGAAAGAAATCATCCAGTTGTGATTTATACTCCACTCAGGTTTAATTTCTGCAAATAATGCAATACCTGTACTTACAGGAACACCTAACTCCTTTGCGTTTTCTACTGCCTTTAGTGCATCTTCTGTTCCGTCAATGCTTGACACCTTTGCTTCGGTAAGGTCACGAATAACCAAACCGATTTTGCAATCCTTTTCTTTCAGAAACTTAATTTCCTCAGCAGTAATTTTGTTTTCACCGCTAAGTGTTCTCATACAAAAGTCGGGAAAGCATTTTTGTCTTTTTACCCAGTCATACAATGTATAACCGTTTTTCAGCCTTTTATTGATAGGTGTAGCCGAATTAACACCGAAAATAGTTTTCATTTTATAATTTTCCTTTCTATTTTGATTTTGATTAAAATGCAACTATTTTTGAAACCAGCGTTCTGATTTCTTGCAGCTGCAAGTAAAGTATAAAAAATAAACCGGACATGCTTTGTCCGGTTTAAAATTTTTTTGCTATTTATTACACAATTTTTCAATAATTGAACTCGGCAAAATAGGCGGCGGCACCTTATTAACAAAATTGCCAAATTCTACATTCTTTGAATCCTTAACTTTCGTTACTGGTATGTTTTTAGAATTATTTTCGACAATCATTTTATTCTCCTTTTTTTCTGTTTATTAATTGAAATTTATCTCAAAAATCTGAGGCACACAACAACTATCACCAGTAGCAAGAGCCGAAAAACCGCTTCCTTTGATTTTCGATTTTAAAATCAAGCCTTCAGAACGAATAATATAACCTGAATACGAATCGATAAGCAGGTCAGTTATATCAAGAGATTGATAATTATCGTTTATTAAAGTATCAGAAATTGGCACTGAGGCTCTAATTTTATTATCCCAATTAGAACCAAAGCTGCAAAAACGAGCTGATACTTTATATGCACTAAGCTCAACAAAGGAGTCACTTAATCTTGGTATATGCAAGATCGCTTTATTAACACGCTTATCCATAAGCTGAGAAAGCTTACTGTAGTCAATTTTTGAATAAAGCCATTGTTCACCAAACTGTACAGTATTTCCTATAAAAGCTGTACCTCCAAATGCATTATTACTTTTAGGGTTATTACTTTCTACCGTCGTATCCTGAACAAGCTTGGGCTCATACATATTGACCTCAAACATTATCCAACTACATGAATCACAAGATGAGTTGATTTTTACTCTAAAACTACTATCGCTCAAGTTCTGATATGTAATACTTGCCGGTGATATAATCTTTTCTGCATCATCTGCTGCACCAATGCAGGAGATAGTTACAAAAGGTCTAAATTTATCACTCATAAACGACAAATACTTATTATTAAACCGAATATCAATAGGCTTCCTGCTTACTTCTAAATCAAAAACAAACTCGGAACTATCCACAACAAAATGCTTATATACAATACCGTTAGTTGTGGGCGTTATAATATCTTTTCCGCATTTTACTTCACTTTCAGATATTTGTTTTATGAAACCATTTACATTCATTACACAATAGCCCTCAGCGTTTTCAATACGAACATTATCAGATATTTCTATATTAGCATTACTGCCTACAGCAGACACCGTACTCCCGATTTTTTGAAATTTCATATCAACCATTTTACGAGTATGAATGTTATAAATTGGGCTAGTAAAACAATATGCTGTTTTACTACCATTTTCTTCGTTTGCAACTAAAAAATACCTATTAGTATTTTTATAATCAATATCAAATGGCTTTCCTTTTCTAATATCACTTATCTGCAGTAAAACCGGTTTCATTACTATCACCTTCTTTCAAACTTTTAATATAAGCTAATCTTTCGAAAAATCTCTGTGATTTACTTTTCACACACTTTTGTCTATCATAAAATTCACAAAAATCGAATTTATTATTAAGATTTTTAAACAAAAACTGTGCAATACGGCACACCGCCTTTTCTGCCTGTTGAGCGTACTGCGGCATATATTCAATTTCTATTTCAAAATCAACGCAATCCAAATAACGATTTTTATCAATAACTACCTCTATTTCCTTATTGCTAAAAATACATATTCTTTGTGTTGATAAACACCCTTGAAGCTTTAGCCCTTTATCACAAAACATACTGTCATCAAATTCGTTTTCAACCTCTATAGATGTTTCCACACTTGAATTATTGCCATTTAAACTGTGTTCCTTAATGGTTGCGGTGTACTTACCCTCTTTTTCACGTATACGACACGTTATACTCTGAGAATTCATTTGTAAATCATCCGTATCATAATAAAAATTAACCTGCTTATGTATAACAGGCCTTTTACATAACGCCTGGCGTATCACTATAAATTCTTGCAAAGAAATCGGTATTTTTTTCTCATATTCAACCATTTTTACCTCCGTATAATCTTTCCTGAAACATTCTTCGGCAACTCATCCATTAATTCTATAACAGTAGGTATTTGAAACACTGGTAACAATTCAATACAAAGTTGCTTCACTTGTGCAGTATCAGTAAAATCACCTGTAAGCTTTAATCCAATTTCATTGCCGGTTTTAGAATTTTCTATCTTGTACGCCACAACCTCTCTAACACGTTTATCAGTCTTAAGTAAATCCTCAATTTCACGAGGATAAATGTTCATTCCCGCACGAATTATAAGGTCATCACAACGTCCCTTTATTTTTAATAAACCTTTAGAATTAATAACACCAATATCGCCAGTACATAACCAACCATTTTTAAACACTTTACGAGTCAATACTGAATCGTTATAATAACCTGCCATAATATTCTTACCTTTAATCCACAAAACACCCTCTTCATTAATATCAGCATGTGTACCATCAAACTTTAATAATTTTATATGAACAGATTTTAATGGAATACCCACACAATCTATATTATCAGAAAACAATTTAGGTGCCAAAAAACTTACCCTTGGTGAAGCCTCTGTAAGCCCATATACATGATATATCTCCGCATATTCAAATGAACTCAGAATACGTTTTCCTACTTCAAGGCTTAAGCATTCGCCACTAACACAAATTTTCTTTAAAGGCATATCAGAATTAGAACGATTAAATCTCGACAGCATATCAAGCAATGTCGGAGTTGCACAAAATACTGTGATTTTTAAATCCTTTATCATATTTAATAACATCTGAGGATTAAATTTCTCTGAGCAAAAAAATATCTTTGTTCCGTTAAAAAGAGCTGTCAAAAATTCACCGGTGAGAACAGCACAATGATAAAGCGGACGTGCAATCAAAATAGAATCATCATCACTAATATTAAAATAATTGCTGATATCCTTTAAATTAGAAATAATATTTTTTTCTGTTAACATCGCACCCTTTGGCTTTCCGGTAGTGCCCGAAGTACACATAATCAAAGCCGGATGCTTTTTAGGACTTGAATATTGCGATTTTTTCAGGTGAATAATCTGCAATTCTCCATCAGTATCTGTAATAATTGACGTCAGACTTATCATATCGAGTATTTTGTTACAATAAATCTCCCCATACCTTAAAGAAAGAGGTACTGCTGTAACCCTAGCCGCAAAGCAACTCAGCAAAGCTTTGGCTGCCATCATTTCAGAATTGCAAAGTATTGCACAACACTTTTCATTAGACAAATTCTTAGAAAACATCTCAACAAAAATCACTAAATTTGCATTAGTTATTGAATTGTCACCCTCACTAATTGTTTGCTTCGGTTTTTTTAACATTGCTTTCTTTAATAATCTCCATAACCTCATATTAACGACTTTCCTTCCATTTGTTTATATAATCTTCAAGTATTTCACGCTCTTTTTGTTCTATCAATATCAAATTGTCACGTATAATTGGTAACACGGAATCTTTTCGACGCATATGATGTGCAGCATACAACATACGCATTCTGTTTGACAGATCAACAATTTTCTCATATTCAGTACAAATATCTTTTGATAGCTTTAACACATCTTCTAATTTTTGTAGACGTTCATACATAGTTAATTTATGTTCCCAAACAAGTCTAAAGACACGCCAATCCATTTTTTCATATGGTATTGAGCCATCAATAAGCTTTTCAACATATTTAGCAAGGTATGTATGGACAACTATTCCACAAACTTCTCCATCTCCATCAAAAGGATATTTCGCAATATTAGAATCTAAGTATTCATCAAGATGTTCAAAAATTTTTTCCGTATAAAATCTAACAATATAATTACATGGTTTAATTGCACATATATCACCAAACTCCTGTTTTTTGAACATCACTTTTCGCCCTTTTTCAAAAGACTTTTGTGATGTCCAAAATTTCTGATATCTCCAATTTTCATCATATGCATATAAGCAAAATGTTTTATCGTTTTGATTATATCCACATATCATTCCATCGTGAGAAAAATGTCTTTTACCATACCAGCTCTTGCCTTCAACATAATAATCATCAACCTTATCAAAACATACATAATAGCCATCATCAAGCAAGTTGCATATTAATTTATTCACGCATCCATCTAAATATCTTGTAGAAAACCAAAGCTTACTCAAATGCGGATTTTCAACCCAACGTGTGTTTTTAATCTCAAGTTTAGGTGTTGTAAAGCCTGTAAGGAAATCTCTGGTACATGTAAGAACGACACTGTTATTAATATACCAATTTCTAACAGAGGGATTACTAACGGCAATAGCTGCTCCTATTGCTTGTTTGTGATATGTACTAAAAACAGGCGTTGCCAATGGCAATTCAACTATTTTCTTCATTTTCATCACCCAGATATGTTTGTGCTAAATCAATAACGTCTTGCACAACAACAAGATCAAACGGATTCATATCCGCCTCATCAAGTTCTATTTTTAATTTGTCTTCTAGTTCAACCAACAATGTAACCATCATTAAACTATCTAATCCTAAATCACTTTGGAGATTATCAGTAGAATTGACATTATCGCTGCCACTTAAATCCTCAATAATGCTAATTATTTTGTTTTTTGTGTTCATTTTTTATTATCCTTTCAACATTTTCTTTTACAATTTCATAAGTTTCTTCTTCACTCATTTTTGTTGAAATAAGTATTCCTTTGTTTGCTTTGCAAATATTAATATATTCATCATGTAGTTTATTTTGAAGATTAACATCTATATATCTATCTTTTTCATCTGCACGTTTGCGCACACGTGAAATAGCCACTTCCACAGGCACATCAAGAAAGAAAGCTAAATCAGGTCTTATTACAGACTCTGCCACTTCATATATCCATCTGTCATCTTTAAATCCTCTAGCTCTCAAATTTGCTAAACACGAATAAAAATATCTATCACTTATAACTATTTCACCTTGTTGCATTACTGGCTCAATAATTTTATTCACATGTTGTAAGCGGTCACTTGCAGCAAGCAATGAAAGACTTCTATAATCGTAAGCATCGTGATTAGGATTATCCATATATGTACGAAAAATATCAGAGCTTCTGACATAATCAGTTGGCTGTTTTGTTAAAAAAACTTTGTGTTCCTGTATAAGCTCGGCAAAAAGTCGTCTTATCATAGTGGTTTTTCCACAGCCATCGAGTCCACAAAATGTTATCAGAAATCCTTTTGTGTTGTTCTGCCTCATTTTTAAAGCTTTCATTATTCACACCTCGATCAACAAATTTTTACGATCATCCGCAAATAATCGCTCAAAAACATTCTTTTCAGTATACATATACATCTTTTTATCTTTTGGGGAGAAAACTCTATGAATAAAATCATAGTCCTCGCCCAATATTTTCTTGGATATATCTACGCTATACTTATTTTCCATATCAAATAATTGTGATGTTTGAATAATCACAAACGCACACACTTTTTCCATTTGCAATTCTTTACAGCGATCAAACATCTTTTTCACAGCTTCCTGTGTCATATCCTCGAGAAGCATATAAATATCACAATACTTATATAACGTCATATCTCTTCGCATTTCGACCCAAGGAAGCGTTGTTGCCTCTTTATACAAATGACTACAAAGATGTATGAAAAAATCACACTCATCAAGCGTTTTGACTTTTATTTCCTTGACCTGTTTTGTTATCACACGGTCAATAATATCCCTTAAAACACTTTCTTGCCCTGATTTATAGTCAAGTGAAAAATTAATATCCACTTCCAAATATTTCATATCCTCAAAATTCATTTTTTTAATATACGGTACTGTTTCGCCTCGTGTCATTTTAGACTCAATTATTTCTTTTCGTGTGGCCGGTTCAAATTCGCCATTCCGAATATATCCTTGCATAAACCCGGCATCAGACAACACCTTCCCTATTTTTGTCACATCTTCAGGCAAGACTAGCAAATCAATATCATTAGATGTACGATAACCTTCCGGATAATATTGACATAAATATGCTCCTTTAAGCATTGCATACTTACATGTGCATTTTTCTAAAATCTCTGTTAAGTACTTTACGGAACTGTAAAAATCTTTATTTTTTCTAATGTTTTTTTCATAAGCATCCCTTAGTGAATTCCTAAATTCTCGGGAAATTAAACCCAAAGCTTTATTACTTTTTAAAGTGCCATACGCTATCGCTTGCATTCTGTTAAAAAACAAATGACCAAGAACATTCGGTTTTGCCGCATCAAGCATTTCCTTATCAAAACTGTCAGCTTTAAAACTACACAATGCTTTAAATAGTTGTTTTTCTTTTTTGTTCATAATTTTTTTCCTTTCTAATTAATATTTTTGGTTTCTCATAATCTTTTACCATACGCATAAGAATCTCAATCTCGTCTGAACACAAATCACATTTGTCACGTTTTTTTGCAACTTCACAAATCTTATGTAATACACCCAGTTCCTTCTCTGACATATAAATTGTATTAGTATGATATCCGGAAACAATGTAAACTCCTCCTCCATAACGACCTGTCTGTGTATATATTGGTTCAGTTAAACTCAAAGCTTCAATATCTCTGCGTACTGTTCTATCGGAAACGCCGAGTTCAAACGCCAAATTTGAAATTGTTTCATGTCTTCTACGAATAAGTTTTTTCATAATTTCACTGCGTCTCTCGGCTGTTCCCATTTTTCTACCTCCTTTCTATGCAATCAGTTTAGTTTTTAATTAGGACAAAACATGTCCTATTTAAAAATAAAATTTTCCAAAAAAAAGAACCTGACAAATTAATGCATCACAACAGCATTAATTTGCCAGGTTCATCTTGATTATTTAACAAGTCCAACATATCTCTTCGGCTACATCTATTAAATTTAAACCACTTGTTCTTTTTTTGCAGATTTATTTGTTAAAATACTATTATCAAATCCAACCGATGCTTGAAAACCACATTCTGTAAAAGTTATCTTTATATACTCCTTACATTTTGGACATCCGCACTCCAAATAAGAACCACAACTTCCTTTAAACAAAACTCGTCCGCATATAGGACAACTTGCAACAAATATCAACTGTTCCATAAAATACCCCCTATCAATTAATCGACACAATTCATCAAAATTCGACAAAAGTATTGACATACAAATCTTCAAATGATAAAATGTTAATCGGAAGTTAATTGCAAAATTAATATACAGCAAAATCGGAAGTTTGTCAGTAGTTAATCGGAAGTTTTTGTATGTAAAGAGGTAATTATTATGACATTTGGTGAGAAATTAAAAGCTGCACGACTTGCTCAAAACCTATCTCAAAAAGAATTATCTAAAAAAACCGGTATATCAGAACGTTCTCTTTATACCTATGAACAAGCAAGTATATTACCTCGTGGAGGTAATATACAAAAATTAGCTGATGCATTAAATATATCGGTCACCTACCTACTTGATGAAAATGAACATAATACACAAAAAAATATTAATCATGATACCTTTCTGCCTCACATACAAGGAAAATATGGACATCGTGGTATAAATGAAGTAAAAGATATTTTATCAAAAGCCTCCGCATTATTTGCGGGCGGTGAGCTTGATGAAAAAACAAAAGACATATTCTTTCAGTCTCTCATGGAGTTATATCTTGATTCTAAAGAAGAAGCAAGAGCAAAGTTCTCATCTAACAAGCGTGTACGAAGAACGAAAAAGTAACTTTTGTCCCATTTATAGTACAATACAAGTACTATAATTGTTTTAACAAAAGGAGATGGTTTCAATGACGAATTATGAATATATTTTAGACAAGACAAATTTGCTTGTTAAAAAATATAGTACACGTGACCCTTTTCAATTATGTAAAGAGTTAAACATTCATATTTGGTACAGGGATTTAGGTGACTCATTGAAAGCATTTTACTTCTACCACTCAAGAATGAAATATATTGTAATCAACGAGCAAGTAGAAGAACCCATGAATAAAGTATTATGCGCTCATGAATTAGGACATGCTATATTGCACGGGCAACTAGCCACTATGAAAAGCTTTCAAGAACTCAAATTGTTTGAGTCAATAGCTCCAACTGAATACGAGGCAAATCTATTCGCTGCCGAACTGCTTATCGACGATAACACTTTAATTGAACTTTTAAACAATTCCGATACGTTTTTTAATATTGCATCAGAATTATCAGTTCCTAAAGAAATACTTGATTTTAAATTCAGATTATTAAAAGCTAAAGGGTATAATTTTAATATTCCTATAACATCGAAACATAATTTTTTAAAGGATAATTAAACAGATTATTCTATCACACTCAATAAATTTTGTTTTAATAAAGATGGTTCATTCAGTTTGTCAGTTGCTCTGCCGTAGTCATTCCACTTTGTTGGTTGTGCTTCTCCGAATCTTTGATAATGAACTACCTCTCTTTGACGTAAAAAGCGAATTACGTCTCTTACGTCGGGGTCGTCAGCACAATATCTCAAAATGTTGTCATAGGTTGTTCTTGCCTTTTGTTCTGCCGCCATCGACTCATGCAAATCGGTAATCGGGTCACCCTTTGATGCTAAAGCCATAGCGTTAAAAGGTGTTCCCGATGCTGCCTGCGGATAAACACCGGTTGTATGGTCAACAAAATATGCGTCAAAGCCGGCTTGATTGATATCCTTTTCACTTAAATTTCTGGTCAACTGATATACGATTGTTCCGACCATCTCAAGATGTGCAAGTTCTTCCGTTCCGATGTCAGTAAGAAGACCTTTTAACTCGGCGTAAGGCATCGAATATCTTTGGCTTAAATATCTTAAGCTTGCACCGATTTCACCATCGGGTCCGCCATACTGGGAAATTATGAGAGAAGCAAGCTTGGGATTGGTTTGTTTGATATTAATCGGATACTGCAATTTTTTCTGATATTGCCACATTTAGTTTGCCTCCTTTTCCCACGGCCACGGATCGTTTATCCAATCAAAGCTCATATCACCAAAATCGGCGGCTATGGTCAACGGACCATACTGCGCCTCATACTGCTTTACGAGTTCAAGGTATCTCTTGCGATACATTTGAAATTTTTCTAAAGCCGCCATATCATCGGTATGCGTATCAAGAAACATAGCACACTCTAATAAGGCAAACTGTGCAGCCGAAACTGCATCACGCAACTTTTTCTTTGATAAATCCATCACTTCATCGCTCCCGTAAACTTTCCATAGAAAGGTTTTTCCAATTCGCAGAACAAGGTTCCCCTCTTTAATGCTTCCTCTTCATTAAATAAATTCCTGAATTTTTGCATTGGAACATAACTCATGGCAAGCGGCAACATATCAAGCTGTGTGTTTGAAAACGAATCATTATCGTCAAAGCCGATGCTCATGAAGTCTTTAAATTTAAAATCTGCCATATAAACTCCACTCCGCTACGCATAAAAGCATAGTAATATTTTTATTGTCAAATTTATAGCAAGATTTAATGAATGTCATAAACCCGCTACAATACATAATATGTTTTAAAAAATTAATGTTGAAAATATTAAATTTTATTATTTTAAAAAAACACTTGCATTTTTAAAACACTTATGCTATTATACTTGAGGTATCCGGGTGTAGCCCAGTTTGGTAGAGCGCTTGAATGGGGTTCAAGAGGCCGTGAGTTCGACTCTCGCCACTCGGACCAAAATGCATCAAAGACGAAAGTCTTTGGTGCATTTTTATTTTATGTGCATAAACGGGCTCTTGAACCCGAGAGGGTCTGAGCGTAAAAAAACAGTCCTGCGGACTGTTTTTAGCGAAGAGCGGCGAGACGGGTACCAAACGCAAAGCGTTTGGTCGCTTGAGCCATTAGTATGCGTCAACGAAGTTGATGCAGACGTCAAGAGGCCGTGAGTTCGACTCTCGCCACTCGGACCAAAATGCATCAAAGATAAAAGTCTTTGATGCATTTTTATTTTATATAACAAAAAACCGGCAGTCTTTTGACCGTCGGTTTAATTTGTTTTAATTTATATAAATTACGGGATATTATTCTGCAAAGCCTGACTCTACTAAAGCGATAAGGCCATTTACTGCCAACTGCTCGTCGCTACCGTCAGCAATAATACGGATAGAAGTACCACCAACGATACCGAGTGAAAGAACACCAAGAAGGCTCTTTGCGTTTACACGGCGCTCCTCTTTCTCAACCCAAATTGAAGACTTAAACTCATTAGCCTTCTGAATAAAAAAGGTTGCAGGACGTGCATGAAGTCCAACCTGATTCTGAACAACTACATCTTTAACGAACATAATAATATCTCCTTTAAAATTAGCTTTTTAATTAAAACTACCTTTGCTTACATACTATTTCTTTTAAGCATTGCCAACATTATATACTAACTTATGCATGATAGTCAAGAACTTGTGACCACCACCGTTCAAAGTTTTCTTAAAACGACAAAATTAAACAAGTAATATATTTTTTGTTTGTACATTTTAAACACAAATTTATAGCAATTTTGTATTAAATAGCAAATAATGGATATCACTTTAACAAATCGGGGCGCATTTTCTGTGTGACCTCGAGTGATTTTTCCTTTCGCCACTTTTCAATATTAGCGTGATGACCGGACAAAAGAACATCCGGCACCTTTATATCATGCCAAATTTCTGGTCGAGTATACTGAGGATATTCTAACAATCCGTTAAAATGACTTTCTTCTGTAAAACACACGTCATCCGATAATACACCCTTAATCATACGACAAACGGCATCTGTTACAACTAATGCAGGAAGCTCGCCACCTGTTAAAACAAAATCGCCTATCGATATTTCTTCATCAACAATTTCGTCAATAACGCGTTGATCGACACCCTCGTAATGACCACAAAGCAAAACGACTCTATCCATTTTTGAAAGCCTGATTGCATCACTTTGTTTAAAGGTTTTACCTTTTGGTGACATATATACAAGGTAAGGTTTTTCCTCACCCTCGTTATAAAGACTTTTAAAACAGTTATAAATAGGCTCGGCTTGCATAACCATGCCCATTCCGCCACCGTAAGGCGCATCATCAACACGGTTGTGCTTATTACCGGCAAAAAGCCTTATATCGTGAGTTTCTACCGTTACAACTCCCGCTTTTCGCGCTCTACCTATTATACTTTCATCCAAAACTTTTTCGCACATTTCGGGAAAAAGTGTTAAAATATCAATTCTCATCATCAAAAATTCCTTTTGGTGGTGTAATTTTAATAATTTCGTTGTTTATATCAACAAATTTTACAAATTGAGGGATATTTGGCAACAAATATTCCTTACCGTCGCTCGTAATGTGCCAAACGTCATTTGCACCCGTCTGCGAAACGTCGCTAACAATACCGTACAAAAAATTGCTTTCGGTGTCATAAACACTGCAGCCTATTATATCATCAACAAAATATCTACCCTCTTCAAGTTTACAATCCTTGCGGTCAATAAACAAAATTTTACCGCGCAAGGCTTCTGCAGCCTCAATGGTATCAACACCCTTTACCTTTATAAGACAAATGTTGCCATGCGCTCTTGAGAAGGTTATCTTGATAGATGTCTTTCCAAAATCATCTAAATATAAGGTTTTAAATTGAGTTAAAAAATCGGGACTGTCACACCACGGTTGAACACGCATTTCACCTTTAATGCCGTGCGTACCGACAATTCTACCCGTTTCAATAAATTGACGTTTCATATTATCTCCAATTATGCAAAGCCCCTCATGCAAAATACGCAATGAGGGGCGTTTTTGCCGGTTAAACCGGACGCCGCATCAATCAATTTCTACGGCAATTTTTTCATTGTTACGATTTGCAGCGGCACGCATTACAACGCGGATAGCCTTTGCAATTCTTCCCTGCTTACCGATAACTCTACCCATATCTGCTTCAGCAACATGAAGATGATATACAATTACACCTTCTTCGTTAGGCTCGTCAACGGTAACAGTTACGCTCTCCGGTTCAGAAACAAGACCGGAAACAATGGTAACTAACAATTCTGTCATTTTCATTTTCTCCTGACGCAACATTAAAGAATATTGTTCTTTGTAAGAAGGTCCTTAACTGTGTCAGTAGGCTGAGCTCCGTTAGAAATCCACTTCTTAGCCTTATCAGCATCAATTTTAACGGTTGCGGGCTCGGTCATAGGATTGTAATAACCGATTTCCTCGATAAAACGACCGTCACGGGGATATCTTGAATCTGCAACAACTACACGGTAAAAAGGAGCTTTTTTAGCACCCATACGGCAAAGTCTGATTTTAACCATTATCTGCACCTCCTAAAATAAAATTATATAAATTGATTGTGTTATATCGCTTTCTGCTAAGCAAAAGGACAAACCTCAATTAATTTACTAAAATTTGAAACCACCGGGCATTCCCGGCATACCACCCGGCATTCCTCGCATCATGCGCTTTTTACTGCCCTTAGAGTTCATTTGCTTGAACATTTTTTTCATTTGCTCATACTGTTTTAGCAAACGGTTTACCGCCTCAACACTCTGACCGCAGCCTGCGGCAATACGCTTTTTCCTCGAAGCATTGAGTATTTCAGGCTTGGAACGCTCTTTTATGGTCATAGATGTAATTATAGCCTCAATTTTTTGAAGCTGATTATCATCAATATCAACGTCTCGCAACTGACGTTCAGCGCCTGGTATCATAGAAATAAGCTGTTTTAAATTACCCATTTTCTTAATCTGACGGAATTGGTCAAGCAAATCGTTTAGGTCAAACTTATTTTCCTCAAGACGTTTTGCAGCTTCTAACGCCTGCTTTTCATCGATTTGAGTTTCAACACGTTCGATAAGCGAAAGAACGTCACCCATACCAAGAATTCGTGATGCCATTCTGTCAGGATAAAACTGCTCTAAATCGTCAATCTTTTCGCCCGTACCGATGTACTTAATAGGTTTACCCGTAACAGCTTTAACCGATAAAGCAGCACCGCCACGGGTATCACCGTCAAGCTTGGTAAGGATAACACCCGAAATTTCAAGTGTTTCGTTAAATGCTTTAGCAATATTAACGGCATCCTGACCGACCATTGAGTCAACAACCAAAAGAATCTCGTTAACCTCAACAGCCTTGCAGACACGCTTAAGCTCATCCATAAGCTCAGTATCAATGTGCAAACGACCGGCAGTATCGAGAATGATAAAATCGTTTCCGTAATCTCGGGCGTGTTTAACGGCCAAAGCAGCGGTTTTTTCGGGCTTTTCAAGTCCCTTTTCAAAAACTGGAACCTCAATTTTTTCACCCAAAACCTTCAACTGCTCAATAGCGGCAGGTCGGTATATATCGCAGGCAACAAGCATAGGTCTGTGGCCTTGAGATTTCAAAAGCTTGGCAAGCTTTGCACTGTGGGTGGTTTTACCTGAACCCTGCAAACCGCACATCATAATAACGGTCGGTATTTTGGAAGCAGTATTAATCCTTACGCCCTCACCACCCATAAGCTCGGTCAACTCGTCACGGACGATTTTAACAACCATCTGGGCAGGAGTAAGACTTTCTAAAACCTTTGCGCCGATACTTTTTTCGATAACGTTATTGGTGAAATCTTTAGCAACCTTGTAGTTAACGTCAGCCTCAAGCAAAGCAAGGCGGACTTCACGCATCGCATCCTTAAGGTCGCTTTCGGAAAGCTTACCCTTAGAACGAAGCTTTTTGAACGCAGCAGCCAACTTATCTGACAAACCTTCAAATGCCATCGATTACACCCCTTTACATTTCATTAATAGCGTCAGTAAGGTTTTCAAAATCCTTAATATTTTGCGTATTTTGATATTTTTTCAACAAATCCTTGACGAGAATCGCTTTTTTAACAAAACCAACCTCATTTTCAAACTCGTTAAGCTTGTTGACGGCACGAACAATGGAATCCCTCGCGCCCTGACGGGTAATATCCTCGTTCGCAGATATTTCTGCAAGGGATAAATCGTCACAATAATAATATTCAACCAGTCGGCGCTGTTTTTCGGGCAAAAGGTTTCCGTAGTAATCAAGTAAAAGAACCACCTTCAAATCCTTTGCCATAACAACACCACCTGTAAAGTAAAAGTCATTACAGGTGATATTATACACATACCATCACCATCTGTCAAGTCTTTTTCTTTACAGATTATAAATTTTTCTTGACTGAAATTTAGAGCCATATTATACTTTAATTAACTGATAAAAGGATGTTGATTAAACTGATGAAAAATACGGTAAAACGCATTGTAAGTCTTTTGTGTATAACAATTCTTTGTGCTCTCACCTTTGCAGGCTGTAAGGTTGAGGATTTTGCGCTTTATTTTGGTATAGATACTATGCCTAAAAATATCGACCCTCAGCTTGCCGCATCATACAGTGAGCAGTTGACTGTTCGTAATTGCTTCAGAGGTCTTATAAGATTGAGCGATATGAGTGACAACGTCGAATACGACCTTATAGAAAAGTGTGATATAAGCGAAGACGGATTAAAATACCGTATCACCTTAAAAGATTGTGAATGGAGCAACGGTGAAAAAGTTACAGCGCACGACTTTGTTTTTGCAATAAAAAGAGCTTGCGACCCGCAAACCAAGACACCCTTTCCCAATCTTTTAACCGACATTGTTGGTGCGCAGGAGCTTTTGAACGGCAATAATGCAACACTTGGCGTTGTTGCAGAGGACGACAAAACTCTTGTCATCAGCTTATGTAATGCCAATGACAACTTTTTATCTTTGCTTATAAATCCTGTTTTTATGCCATGTAACCAAAAGTTTTTTGAAAACTGCAAAGGCAAATACGGTCTTGATAAAAAACATATTTTAACCAACGGCAACTATAAAGTATCTTCTTGGGAATCAAACCGACACGTTAAATTGACCAAAACAGTTGAAAGTGATTCTGACCTTTCTTGTGCAAAAAACGTTTATTTAACGGTAAGCTCGACCGGCAAAAACAACATCACTCGTATAAACGACGACGAAATTGGAATGACTATAGACTCGGTCAATGATTTTGGCACCGTAAATACGGACGATTTTACAATCAAAACACAGTACAAAAAGAACTACGCCTTGGTTTTCAACAAAAAAAGTGAAATCGGCAGTAATCAAGCCTTGACCGCCGCTTTTGCGAAATCAATTCATAAAGAATTGTATTCTTCTAAAATGAATAATCGATTTAAACTGGCAACCAGCATTTTAGCTGACGACAGTTTTCTGTTCTCCGACACAATAAAAAGCATAAACCTTCCTGCCTACAGTTATAATTACGACGCCGAACAGTCCCGCACAGAGTTTCTTGAAGCAATAAAAACCTTGAAAAACAAAAAATTGCCAAATTTAACCGTTTTTTGCATTGATAATGATGAAATCGTATCGGTTTTGACCGACACCTTATCGGCTTGGCAAAGAAACTTGGGCGCATATGTCAACCTTGAAAGAATTTCGAGTGAATCTGCGCTTTTAAACAAAGTTTCTTCGGGTGACTTTACCATTGCTCTTGTGCCCTTTTCGGATGAGTTGACTGATAATTTGGGCAACTTTGCAACCAACGGTAACAGTTATTTGAGTATTCAAAGCAGCGATTACGACAAGGCTTTTGAACGCCTTAAAAATGCTTATACCTTTGCCAATGCAACACCTGAAATTACAACTATGGTACAGCTCTTATCGACCGACTCAACCGTTATTCCAATAGTTTCAGTTCCAACCGCTTTTGTTTGGAACAAAAATTACCAAAATGTTTATTTTTCAAATCGCAACGGAACAATTGATTTCTCAATAATTTACAAATAATTTTTAGTATAAAAATCACTCCTGATATCAAAATAATGATAAAAGGAGTGATTTTTTATGTTAAACAAAAAGAAATATAACCCCTACCGCGAAGAGCCCGAAGATGCGGTTGGAACTATTTACTGTAAAGAGGGCACCGACGAATACGATAACATTGTAAAAAACGATATGTTTCCGTATATATCACCCCTGCCGCAACAAAGAAAAACACCCGAACCGCCTATTATATAGAAAAAAGCACCGCTTTTGCGGTGCTTTTTTATCAAAATTCTGCATTGCCAACCGTTCTCGGATATGGAATAACGTCACGGATATTAGAAACGCCGGTAAGATACATTACAATTCTCTCAAAACCAAGTCCATAACCTGCGTGCTTTGTGCCGCCGTATCTTCTTAAATTAATATACCACCAGTAATCTTCCTCTTTTAAACCACATTCCTGCATACGTTCTAATAGGACATCAAGCCTCTCCTCTCGCTGACTGCCACCAATAATCTCACCGACACCCGGTACCAAAAGGTCCATGGCGGCAACCGTTTTACCATCGTCGTTAAGGCGCATATAAAACGACTTGATTTCTTTAGGATAATCTACAACAAACACAGGCTTTGCAAATACCTTTTCGGTTAAATATCTCTCATGTTCGGTTTGCAGGTCACAACCCCACTCGACAGGATATTTAAACTCCTCTTTACTGTTTTTGAGAATTTCAACAGCCTCGGTATAGGTCACCTTCTGATAATCGGAAGCAACTAACTTTTCGAGCCTTTCAAGTAAGCCTTTGTCAACAAAATTATTGAAAAATTCAAGCTCTTGACGGCATTTTTTTAATACGTGATTAATAATATATTTAATCATATCCCATGCCAATTCCATATTATCATTAAGGTCGGCAAAGGCAATTTCAGGCTCTATCATCCAAAACTCTGCAGCATGACGGGCAGTGTTTGAGTTTTCAGCGCGGAAAGTAGGCCCAAAGGTATAAATATTACCAAATGCCATGGCATAGGTCTCACCCTCTAACTGTCCCGAAACGGTAAGGTTGGTGCTTTTAGAGAAAAAGTCCTTCGACCAATCTATCTGTCCGTCCTCACAACGCGGAATATCATCAAGGTTAAGTGTAGTAACCTTAAACATCTGCCCTGCACCCTCACAATCAGAACCGGTTATAAGCGGTGTGTGAACGTACACAAAGCCTCTGCTATTAAAAAATTCATGAATTGCAAAGGCAATTTCACTTCTGACTCTGAAAACTGCCGAAAACAAATTAGTTCTCGGTCTCAAATACGCTTGTTCACGCAAATATTCAACCGTGTGGCGTTTTTTCTGCAAGGGATAGTCAGGTGTCGACTCACCCTCTACATCGATTGTAATTGCCTTTATTTCAAAAGGCTGTTTGTTTTCGGGCGTAAGCTCAACAACGCCCTTTACAATAATGGCAGAGCCAACGTTTAATTTGGCAATTTCATCATAATTCTGTATTTTCTCACGTTCAAAAACAATCTGCACACCCTTAAAACAACTACCGTCGTTAAGGTCAATAAATCCAAAAGCCTTTGAGTCGCGAATAGAACGCGCCCAGCCTCCGAGAACTACCTCTTTACCGCCAAACGCATCTTTATTTTCATAAATGTTTTTAACAAGCTCTCTTTTCATTTAAAGAATGCCTTTCTTTTAATATTAAATAGTGTGACAGACAAAAAATCTGCCACACTATTTATTTTGCACAAAAATTAGTCGGTAACCAAAATTTCCATTCCATCGTAAAGCTTATCGGTAGGAATAAATGCCTGTTTTGTCTTCATAAAGTCATTGAAGGTTGTCTCTAATTCTTTACCGTCAACCGAAATTTTACGTTCGCCTGACTTAGTGTTTTTATACTTGAGAACAACGTGTTTACCTTTAACAATAAACGATATTTCAGCCTCATCACTCGGCATAAAGTTAGGAGTCTGAATAGTAAGTCCCTTCAAATTAGGCTCAATACCAAAGCCGAAACGAATAAAGTTTTTAAGCAAAACGGTAGCAGAACCGGTATACCAGTCACCTGCAGAATGTCCGAACAATCCTGCATCAGCATTATCACAATAAGAGTTAGGCATTACAAAGCTTGTTTTACTAAGACTATCATGTGAAATAATCATGGATTTTTCAAGTGATTTCCAAGCAAATTCGGTCTCACCAAGCATAAACATTGAAAGAATTGAGAACATACTTGCGTGAACATATGCGCAAGCATTTTCAGCAGTACCAGGAACGGTACGGTGAATACGGCCTACACCCTCCATACCAAGCGGGAAGAACGGATCGTTTGTCTTAATTCCGTACTGAGAATCAAGCGAACGAATATTTTTAACAATAACGTCACGAAGCTCGGGCGTGTTGCTTATCATACCCGAAATTGCCCAGAAGGCAAACGGTGCAAAGCTTATACGTGAGCTACCGTCGGGATCACAGAAGCTACCGATTTTATAAGAGCGCTTATCACCCCAACCGTGAAGAAGTCTAATTTCACCATCGTCATTCTTCTCGATAGCATATTTAATCAAGCCTTCCTTCAGCATCTCACGAACGTTCATATAATGGTCTGCTTTATCTGTATGCTTACCGATAGCGCGTAAAATATCAGCCATTTCACGCAAATTCTGATAGAAATGCAACGAAGCCATAACCGAAACACCTGAACCGTAAACTTTACCGGGATCATTAGTGTGTCCAAGACCGTCAAGAGCATCGTTCCAATCGCCAAAGAGGGCGCGCAAGCAGTTAGTACCGATTTCATGGTCAAGGTTGCTCTCTAAGAAATTAGTAATTCTTAACAAGTGGTCAAGAACAGTATCGCGCTCTTGGGCATATTCAACCCTATTGTTGCCCAAGAAAACAAGATAACCGCACTCCTCGTCTAAAATCGAATAGTCATCAGTATATGCAAGATATGTAAACAAGGTTGAAATTATCCAGTTACCCTGGTCGATAAAAGAACGAAGGTCCATTCTCGGAACAATCTTATCATTTTCAGGAATAGAGAACTGTCTGGGCGGACGGCCACTCACGTCAATGTAACCTAACGCACGAATTATCTTACCTCTCGCCTGCGCAGGATCCCAGATAAGTGCCTGTTCAAGCTGCTGGAATACGTCACGTACACCAAGCAGATCATCCATATAGTTATCACCGGTGGCGCAGAAATTAACCTGATGCTGAACACTTCTCAAGAAATTATTCAAAACGTTGCTATTAATAGCATCATTATTCCATTTACCAAAGTGCATTTTCAAGTTGTCAAATCTTGCATCAAACTCGGCCTGCTTTTCTGAAATAAGCTTGTCAACGCACTCAAAGCAAACCTCCTTGCCGATGTTAGCCTCTGATTTTTCCTTATTCTTCGAAGGTAAAAGCGAATAATCAACACGAACGGTACCGTTAGCATCAACAACAAAATGATAAATATCAGAAGCAACCGGTGTACGAAGCTTACCGATAGATACGGTCTCGTTCTTAAATTCACCCGTTTTAAGACACTCGGCATTGGTCATACCACGGTCAAAGAAACCAATAAAATCTTCCCTTGCAGCAGTATGCTGTTCTTTAGTTATGGTGCAGTCCGAAACCTTACTGTTAATAACAAGTCCCTGATAATCAACACCGTATCTCTGCAAATGATAACTACCGTTACCCATATATCTGCTCTGTCTTAAAAGCTTTTCATAGGTCTCGTCGTGACCGCCGGTTTTAATAATAGCCTCAAAATATGATGTGAAGCAAAATTCCAAGGGCTTATCGGTTTTATTAAGTGTAATAAAGGAAAAGTTCATTTCCTTATCCTCTGCAACGCTAAGACGAACAACAAAGGTTGCAAAGTCAGTATCAGCGAAATAATATGCTGCCGAGTAGGAAAAAACAACGCATCTAAAAACGTCGTAAATTTCAAAAAGCTGTTTTGCAGCCCCCATTACAGAAATCGGAAAATACTCACCGTTTTTTTGTTTTATACCTGCAAAAAAGTTTACCGACGGATCATTTTCGGTATGAGTCGGTCTGAAAACATTGTAAAGACCCTGAACGTCGTGAATTTGACCTGTCGAATGTGCCCAAAGAGTAAAACCGCCTGTTGCATACGGATAACGCGATTCACCGTTGCGGCGCTCACAACACATTACATCTCCGTTTTCGAGATAGTAAGTATTTTCGGGTAAGGAATTGTCCTTACAAGGATTTTGACGCACATTGTTAATGTAGCCCAAAAGCTCTCTTACTTTACTCTCTAACATATTATCACTTTTCCTTTCATCCCACACATAAAGTATGGTAAACTTACGGCTTGACCGTAATTTATTTTTTATAAAACAAAAACCTGAACAATTTACAACGGTAAAAGTTCAGGTTTAATGTTGGTGCGAGTGACGAGACTTGAACTCGTACGTCATGGACACACGCCCCTCAAACGTGCCTGTCTGCCTATTCCAGCACACTCGCAAATAACGGCGTTCTTTTGAACGCTCGATTATTATATCATTACACTTTGCCGTTGTCAATATAAAAATTTAGACTTTTTCAAAAAAATTATACAAACTTTTCCATCGAGGCATTAAACAACATATTTCTGTTTATGTGACAAACCTCGGGTTTTCGGTTACCGATATCACAAAATGCCTCAACAAACAAAATCGGATTAATATTACCCGTATTACCTGCCGGTAAAACCACCTTGATTTCAAGAGTGTCACCTACAAGCCTTGTATCAATTTTTTTGACCTGCTCTGCCAAATTAAGCTCGGTCACCTTGCCCTTTTTGCCTTTTTTGGTTGCAATAATTACGTTTCCGTTCAAAAAAGCATCAAATTTCCTCAAAAATTCGGCATCGTTATCTTTAACAGTAACCGAATATTCAGCAAACGAAAGTTCGCTTGTTTTCATAACAATAGGTCCCGCCGACAAAATCTCAAGTCCTTCTGCCGCATTGCTGTTAAGCGAAGAAACAATCTGCTGGTCGGTAAAACTGTCATCGGTGATTTTTAAATCAACCACGTCATAATCACAGGTCATACCCAACGACATGGGTAAGGCAAAGGTTAAATACAAATGCTTGTTAAAGCCCTCGGTATGCCAGGCAGGTATTTTAGAAACCTTTACAAGTCTTGTAAAATAACGGTTCATATCGAGGTGGGAAATGAACTTCATTCTGTTCTTTCTTGAAAGTATAATTCTAACGTTTCTCAAAGCAAACACCCTCCTTAAAGCAGGCCGCACCGCAAGCCGAGCATTTTTCTCGGCAATTAGGAGTTGTGGCAGCTTTGTGAGCCAAACGGTTTTCTTTTATAAGAAAATCGCCCGACACACCGTAATCAAGATGACTCCAAGGCAGTACCTCGTCAAAAGACCTTTGTCTATAATTATAGAAATCGGGCTCAACGCCGCACTTTTTAAACGCCATCATCCATTTGTCATAATCAAAGCATTCGCCCCAACCGTCAAACTTACAGCCTAATTTAAATGCCTCATAAATAACGTTACCGAGTCTGCGGTCACCTCTGGCAAAAACGCCTTCAAGTACACTTGTTTTAGAATCGTGCCAATTAAGAGTAATCTTTTTGGTGGTAACGCTGTCAATCAACACACGTTGTTTGCGTTCAATCTCCTCTAAGGTATCCTGCGGCTCATACTGGAAAGGTGTGAACGGCTTAGGTACAAATGAAGATACGCTGATAGAAACGTTAACCGACCTACCCTTTACTCTTTCTGGCATTTTATAATAAGCATCAACTATTCTCTGACCAAGCTCGGTAATACCGCGCAAATCATCATCAGTTTCAGTAGGAAGGCCCAACATAAAATACAGTTTAACTGAGGTGTAGCCTCCTGCAAAAGCAGTAGTACAGGTACGCATTATTTCTTCCTCGGTGACGTTTTTGTTTATTACGTCACGAAGTCGCTGTGTGCCTGCCTCGGGCGCAAAGGTAAGCCCCGATTTTTTAACCTTTTTAATTTTCTCTAACAATTCGGGTGAAAAATTATCAACCCTTAACGACGGCAACGAGATACTTACGTTATCCTTGTCACTCCACTCCAACATCTTGCTTAAAAGTTCTTCGAGCTGTGTGTAGTCACTTGTGCTCAACGAGGAAAGTGAAATTTCCTCATAGCCTGTATTGTCACAAAGACATTTTGCCTGCTTGTTTACCGTTTCGGCACTCTTTTCTCTTACAGGTCTGTAAATAAAACCTGCCTGACAGAAACGGCATCCTCTGATACAACCTCTAAAAACCTCCTGCACGGCTCTGTCGTGAATAATCTCCATAAACGGTATGACAAAATTATCAGGATAAAAACAGTCATCAAGCTTACTTATTATTCTTTTCTTAATAGTACTCGGCGCACCGTCTTTAGCAGTGATTGATTTTATAGTGTTATCTTCACTATACTCGACCTCATAAAGTGACGGCACATATACACCCTCGATTTTCGAGGCGCGTCTTAAAAACTCCTGCTTGTCCACATTGTTGTCGCGGCATTCTCTGTATAATTCAATTAATTCAAGGTCGACCTCTTCACCCTCACCTAAAAAGAACAAATCTACAAAGTCTGCCAACGGCTCGGGGTTACAAACACACGGGCCGCCTGCAACCACCAAGTTTTTGAGAGTTTTTCTGTCCTTGGCAAATACAGGTATATTTGCAAGATCAAGCATATTAACAACGTTAGTAAAGCTTAATTCATACTGTAAAGTAAAGCCTATAATATCAAAATCAGACACTGGGTCATGGCTTTCAAGCGCAAAAAGAGGAATGTCATTTTCCCTCATAACCTGCTCAAAATCAACCCACGGCGCAAAAACACGCTCACACCAGATATAATCCTTAGAATTAAAAAGTGAATACAGAATTTTCATACCAAGGTGCGACATTCCCACCTCATAAGTATCAGGGAAACAAAAAGCAAACCTTATATCTACCTTATTTTTATCTTTAACAATACTGCCCGGCTCATTGCCCGCATATCTTCCTGGCTTTTGTACCGAAAGCAATAATTGTTCAAGCTTTTCTTCAGTCATATTTTCACATCCAAAAATTTAAGATTTCATTATATTTAGAATTATAAGATAAATTCCCAACAAAAGCAATGATGGATTTGAAACATTTTTTACTGCAACAGCGGCACCCAAAACTGTCATAGCACAAGCCATTAGCACCGAAACGACCGTAAACACAAGCTTTACGTTTACCTTTGGGAATATTTTAAGGAAGCAAACAAACAACGTTCCACCGTCAAGCCCTTTGACCGGCAACAAATTTACTGCTCCCACGATAAACTGTACTGCCGCAAAAACGAGCATTAAATAAGCGCCGCTTACTAACCACAGGCAATAAAACAACAATGTAAAAATAAAGTTAGCTAAGGGGCCCGAAACGGCAATAACAGCATTTTCCTTTATGGTACAATACCTTGTCCCGCTTATCATCACACCTGCCGAGCAGAACTTAACAGCCAAGGGTGCACAGCCTTCTATTTTCATGGCAATAAAATGCCCTAATTCGTGAAAAAGAATAGCGGCAAGCGACACCGTCATTAATCCCGTTTTATCGGTAATAAGTAAGAAAGCAAGAATAACGGCAAACGGCACCGACACATCAACACTCACACCAAAAAATCTAAACCTCATACCTCTATTATCTCCCCGAGTATCCATCGCGGATTGATGCGACAACCTGCAATCCTCACCTCGAAATGCAGATGTGAGCCGGTTGTCCGACCGGTGTTGCCAACAAGGGCAATAACGTCACCCTTGCTGACCTCGTCACCTTTAGAAGCAATAATTTTACTGCAGTGGGCATAAAGCGTCTGTATATTGTCGTTGTGCGAAACTATAATATAATAACCGTAGGAATTACTGTACCCCGTTGATGTAACTGTACCCGAATATGCAACGTTGATATCAGTGCCCGAATTTGCAGCAATATCAAGCCCTCCGTGCATAGAATATTCACGTGTGATAGGATGAATTCTGTACCCGTATTCAGACGAAATCCTGCCACTGACGGGGCACATAAAAGTATTATTATCAGCCGCAACCGTAACCGTTTTGTTGACCGACTCATAATCAGAAATATACCCTATTACCGTATCCTCAATCTCATCGGTTTCATCTACACTTGATACAGACGAACTGCTATTTTCCGTTTCACTGCTCACATTGTTACTTTGTGCAGCAGGCTGAGAACTGCTACTGTTGTTTTTGGCATCCAAAACCTCACTTGCAAGGGTAATGTCATCGAACCTTTCGTGATACATAATACTCAATTTATGATAAGCATTACCGCCGAAAAGCCGTATGCATAAAGCAAAAAGCAATATAGCACCAACAGCCACCATTTGCAAAATCAGAATATTGAGCTTTTGGTCACTCGGCCTTTTTCTTTTGTTAGAGGATATATCCTGCATATAAATCTTCCCTTCAACGCTGATGGTAATTTATATGCAGACAAGTTAATTAAAATACATAAGGAATACCCATAGCTCAAACACCGTTAGAGCAACAGATATCCCTTAAAAATAATTATTTTGTTTTGTTTCTTTTGAAAACCTTAAACATAATAACCACAGTAGCAATAAGTAATGCGCCTAAAACAACAAGTGAAAAAATACCGGCAAACCACACAAAGCCGCAAATCGGCGCAAGTATTAGAGCAATAACATAAAGCAAAATATTTACCATATTTTCATCGAGTGATACTCCCAAAGAAAACACAATAAATAATACAAACCCTATAACAAAAACTAACTGAAAACCGGCAGACAAACACACCATAAGCTTATTTTTTAGTTTATAACCAAAAATAATCAGCAAAAATAAAATTGCAACAAAAAGCACCGAAAAAACAGTATATACAATTGGAATTTTAACCTCTTGGCCTATAGGTGTAGAAGGAATCACTTCTAAAATGATATTTTTCAAAAAAAGCACTTCGCAGGTTATCAGACCTGCCAAAAACACAAGCACCGAAGTGATATTCGTTATCAGCTTGTTTCTTTTTATAACCTTATCCATTTCAATCAACTCTTTCCGGTGGAACCAAAGCCACCTGCTGCACGCTCTGTTTCGTCAAGCTCATCAACCTCGGTAATAACCGGCATAATAACGGGAGAAATAACCATCTGAGCAATTCTCTCGCCGTTTTTAACGGTGTACGGCTTGTCCGAAAGATTAATAAGACCAACCTTAACCTCTCCCCTGTAATCACTGTCGACAACACCGACACAGTTAGAAAGAGTAATACCGCTTTTGATAGCAAGACCGCTTCTTGCAAATATGTAAGCCACAAATAAGGGCGACTCTAACGCAATGGCGATACCGGTAGGTATAAGCTCACGCTTACCGGGTTCAATGACAATATCACCGTCAATACAAGAATACAGGTCCATACCTGCGCTTCCCGAGGTGGCATTCTTAGGAATTACAGCATTTTCAGATAACCTTTTAATCTTTAACTGCATACTTAAACACCTACTTAATAAAATGCAAAATTATCACAATTCGAGTCAAGGCTCTTAAAGGTATAACCTAAAGCTTTAAGCTCTTTAATAACGTCAGGCAAAGCCTCAACGGTAACGTTTTTGATATCATGCATCAAAATACAGACTTCTTTTTTAAGCTCTCCGTTTTTTCTAAGACCGCTTCTGATTTCATTCATCACATATTCTTTAGAGGGCGATTTTGAATGTGTGTCACCGCTGTCTATATTCCAGTCAAAATAGGTATATCCCTTTTCTTTAAGCTTGGTCTTTACCTCCTCAAAGCTTTCAGTACCAAGTCGTGCTTTAGCAGTGGCGCTACCGCCGGGGAAACGTGTCAAATTAGAACGAATACCCGTCCTTTCATAAACAGCGTCACTGATACCTTTTAGGTCATTAATAAATGCATTAGTGTTATTGTAAACATATTTAGAATTGCTTTTTGATAATTCGTGAGTATTGGTGTGTAAGCCGATAGCATGACCGGCTTCATAAATACTTCTTATTTTACCGGTACTCATAGTTCCGACAACAAAGAAGGTTGCCTTTACGTCATTTTCTTTAAGAATTTTCAAAATTTTATCTGTATTAGCGCAAGGACCGTCGTCAAAGGTCAAATAACATACAAGCTCGTTCGACGAGGGTGGATTTTCAAAAGGATTATCATCAGCCTGAGGCAAACCTACCGTTGAAGGCACCTCAAAACTGGTTGTTCCTTTACTGCTGGTAGACTCTGCCGACGTTATATCACTCGATGCTGTCGACGTAATATCAGACGAAGCAGCATCAGACGAAGTGATGTCAGACGAGGTATTCGACTCAACACTGACGGTATCGATGTTACTTGAATTATCATCCTTTTCCATATTAATAACACTAACAATCCCAACAACCGACATTGCTACGCCAATAACAATAACCAGACATAAAGCAACAATGGTCAAAATTGTTCTTTCATCCATTTTTTTATACTGTGCCATTTTATTTGTTCCCCATTTCAACTTCCAATACAAATTTTAACTAAATATAGTATAACAGAAACAATCCAAAAATCAAAGGGTAAAATACTTACAATATAGTAACAATTTAAGTTTTATAGTCAATAAAAAATCGGTTTTTATTGATATTTAATTTTTTTTGTGATATAATCATAAAAATTAAAGGTACGGAGGCATATTATGAGTGAAAGAAAAACGATGATTTTCAGTGATAGCACTTGCGACTTATCACAGGAAGATATTATCAATCGCGACATCAAGTTAAGTGCCCTTACTGTTGTTTTTGGTGACGAAAACAAGCTCGACGGCATTGACGTTAATCCTGATGATGTTTATGAATACTATAAAACAAGCGGTCAGTTGGCCAAAACCACCGCTACAAATATTGCCGAGCACGAAAGATTTATTGCCGACAATTTAAAAGAAGGCTGTGGCGCTGTGTTCTTCACCATCAGCTCGGAAATGTCAGCTAATTTTAACAATGCACGTCTTGCTGCACAAAACTTTGATGACGTTTACGTTATCGACAGCCGTAACCTTTCGACCGGTATAGGTCTGCAGGTGCTCTACGCTGCCGATTTGGCCGACCAAGGCAAAACCGCAAAGGAAATTTATGACGAAATAACCGCGCTTTCAACAAAAGTTGACTCATCCTTTGTTGTTGATACGCTTGAGTATTTACACAAAGGCGGACGTTGCTCGTCTGTTGCAGCTTTAGGCGCAAATCTTTTAAAGTTAAAGCCCTGTATTCAGGTTAAAGATGGTAAAATGTCAGTTGCCAAAAAATATCGCGGTAAAATGAACGACGTTTTAAAAGAGTACGTTAAGGAAAAAATCGCCGACGTTGATAACCTCGAAGGTGACAGAATTTTCATCACCCATTCAGGCAACTGCGAAGAAATTGCCGAAGAGCTCAAAACATATGTCAGCGAGGTTTATCCCGATAAGGAAATCAAAATTACCCGCGCAGGATGTACCATCTCCGCCCACTGCGGCCCCGGTACATTAGGTATTTTGATGATCCGCAAAAAAGCACTTTAATTAAAAAAAGCAAAGCCTTTTGGCTTTGCTTTTTTGTAGCAATTTATTTAAAAAAACATAAAATATGTGCAGGGGTATTATACGGCGACAACCGCGGTTTGTCCACAGAAGCACCGATTCACCCCTTTGATATAATAAACGCAGTCGTAAAAACGACTGCGTTTTCTTAATTATTCGCTAACACAAAGGTCAACAACGTGAACGTTTACCTTTGCAACAGCATTACCGGTCATACTCTGTACCTTATCCTTAACATTGGACTGCACAGCCTCAGCGACCTGTTTAACTTTTGCAGTGTCCTTAACGACAACGAAAATATCAATAATAATTGCACCGTTATCAATAGTAATAACGCCTGATTTTGTGTGACTGTTTCTCGCACCGCTCATAAAGCTTTTTAAATTTTTAAGCTCTATCGGTCTTCTGCCCATTCCGGCAACGCCCTCAATTTCGAGAGCAGCCATTCCTGCGATTTGCATAATAGCTTCGTTATTAATTGCAAGACTGTTAGTGTTTGCCATGTTGTGACCTCCTAAATATATAAGCAAAGACGAAAACCCTACCTCCAAAATCAAGTTCGGACTATCCGTGCTTGCTTAAACACAATTAAAGTTTTATTCTATTTAGGTATATTATAACACATTTTTTAAGTTACGCAACTATTTTACGGTGATTATTTTAATTTTTTCGAGTTCTATATCAATTTGTGAGGTCACAGCGTCTTGAATTTGCAGAGTTTCGCTGGTTAATAATGATTCAACGGGCACAATAACCGTCACCGATTGATCAGAAATTATAGCCAAAGCCTCCTCAAAACCCTTTGCTTTAATAACCGTTTCAATTGACGCCTCTTTAGAAACTCGGTCGGCAATCTCGGACAACTTATCTATAGCATCCTTTTTGACCTTTTCGTCGGCAGAGGAGTTTTCAATTACCGTTTTATATTCATTGATACTTGCATTTGTTTTATCGTTGCGTTCTTTTCTTGCAGTTGCTATATAATTTACACCTGTCGAGGTTTGAACCGCCTCACCCAACTTACTGTCGGTATTAAAATAATTACCTTCGCCAAGATTTTTACTGCTTGTGTCACCTGTACCGTTTGAGAACGAAGAAAATTTCATATTAAACCATACTGCAGCGGCAAGGCATACCACCAATGACGCTAAAACCAAATGCCTTTTTGAAAACACCTTTCCCTTTTTCATAACCTTTGCTCCTCTCTTAATATCTACCTATAATGCAAATTTTTTGTTCGTCTACCTGTAAAGCAGACTTAACAGCCATTTTCACAGCCGAAGAAACCGCTTGCGTTTGCCCACTGTCACAAACAATGACCACACCCCTTACAATCGGCATTTTTTCGGTAACAACAAGCGCCTGCTCGTTACCGTCAGCATCCTTTATAACAACATATGTGTTCTGATTACTGTCATTTTGCTCGGTTTTGAGCGCCGCCTGATCCTTTTTGACTCCCGCATCGACCTTGGTTTCGTTTGCATATACATATTCGGCGCCGCTTTCGAGCGTTATCATAACCGACACCCTCGTTCCACCCAACATATCGGAAATAATTGCTTCAAGTTTTTTCTCAAGATTAGCCGTATACGTGTCAGCGTTGTACGTCTTTTCAATATTCAAATCATTAGTTGTGTCTTTCTCCTCTTTTGATTTATCAAAACCGCCGAACGACGAAACCAATATCAACAGCAACCCAATTATCCCAAGAACAACCAAAACACCGCTTTTAGATTTAGGTATGTTTTGGGTGTACTTTTTAAAAACATCAAGCATCTTCATTTGTGTTTATTTCCTTTTGTGATTGAATTATATTGATATCAAGCCCTAAAGAACTTAAAGTATCTTTTATGTTTTGAAAATCCGTTTGGTCACAAATAATATCCACCCCTGTAATAGATATGAGACCGTTGTCCGAAATATCCGTAGAAACTTCAATACTTTGTGCTTTGATATTCTTAATTGATAATTGTTGCTCAATTAATTGTCTAACCGACCGTTCTATCTCCTGCCGTTGCTGATTTTGTACTGTATCACTAAAAGACGACACGTTACTAAAATCGTCAAACGACGGTAATTCTAAACGCAAATCAATATCATTCTTACTAAAGGCTTGAACCGAGGAAATAGCTATTGATGCAACTATGGCAATACCCGCAAAATTTTTAAACGACTTGCTCATTACCCCTTGCGGCACCAGCATTAATACAAGGCCATAAAAAATTATAGAAACGCAGGCAGAAGCCGCTACCATTTTAATTGAATCCATAATATTTCTCCAAAAATTTATGCTAAACTATTGCAACAACCGTTAAAGAAATAATAAACAAAACGGCTATTAAAACAATAATTCCAAGTATAAATGCAATGCACGAATCAACTGCCTTTATAAGCGAAGCCGCCTTTTCCTGAGATAATATTTCAGCCGTTGAAGAACAAAGCAGCAACGAAACACGCCACAAAATCAGCTCAATAATTACAGGAACAAAAATCAAAGTCAAAGCTATAACTGCATATATTGATGACGATGAAGATAAAACCTTTAAACAACCTCGCACCGTCGAAAACGCCTCACTCACTGCAGTTCCAACCACCGGCACGGTTGTTCCCACAACAAACTTTGCGGTTTTTGCCGTCAAATTGTCGGCAGGCACACTAATAACCGTCTGTGCGCCCAAAATACCAAGCAAAATTGTCGAAACCAATGACAAAGTCCAGGTAGAAGCTTTTTTGACCGTTCGGTTTAAAGAGGATGTATTAACATCTGCCGAAACACTGCTGCTGATACCCAAAGCCAACTGAACACTTGTAAGCGGAACTATAAAGAAGGACACCAGGCCCGTTATAATTTCGCAGGTGGCTATCATAACGGTAGAAAAACCCGCCGCAGTTATCGCTTTGCCTCTTGAGCTTAAAATAGCGGCAAAAACGGGCACAAAAGCCACCATAAAAACACCCGACGCCTTTATTGCCGATATGCACGATTCAACCACCTCCACCGCAGGAATTACCGCCGCCGCAGTTATTCCGATAGACACGACGTATTCTACGGTTTTCTCGTTTTTAATAAAGCCGTTTGCAAGTGTGCTGAAAAGTAAAATCGCAAGAATTGAACACCCAACCGAAAACGG
>JAZRNK010000104.1:0-15119 GCA_045648145.1 Acutalibacteraceae bacterium
ACCCTTGCGGTTGGATCCTGTTCGATTATTGCATCCAAAATTGCGTCAGAAACACTGTCACAAACCTTGTCGGGATGACCTTTAGTTACTGATTCTGATGTAAATAAGTGTTTAGCCATTTTTCATTTCCTTTCAAAAAAAACAAAGCCTGCTTTAACCGAAAAAGCAGGCAGATAAACCTCATCTTTCGGTTAAAAACCGCTGGATTTAGCACCTTGAATAACAGGTTGCCGGGCGTCAACGGGCCAGTCCCTCAGCCACTCTAGATAAGGATATATTCAACTTACATAATAATTTTATCATAAACTGTCTAAAAGTCAAGTTTTATTTCCTTTAAGAATCGGTGAAAGCTTTTTATAACACAAAAAGCAGATTATTGCTGAAATTAACCCTTTTAGGAAATTAAAAGGCAAATTAAAAATAATCAAAGCCTCAAATAAATTATCAACACTCGGTAAAAGTGCTGTATACATACCAATAATAGCATTCATAGGTAATCCATAAAACTCCGAATAAAAAGGATACATAATAAAATAGTTAGAAGGAATACTTATAACTGCCATAACAGCAGCGCCTATAACAGTGCCTAAAACAGCCGTTTTAAAGTTTTTTTTGTTTTTGTATATAATTCCTGCAGTAAAAACAAAAATTGCACCTAAGGCAAAATTAGAAGCCTCACCCACACCTGCTGTTGTTGTATTAAATAAATGCAAGAGATTTTTAAACAAACAAACTGCAACACCGTATATCGGACCCAATGAAAAAGATGTTATAATTGCCGGTAATTCAGAAAAATCAAATTTTATAAAAGGCGGAATTATCATAGGTAATGGAAATTCCAAAAGCATTAATACGTAACCAAGCGTACTCATTACCGACACAACAACTATAGCTCTGACATTAATTTTTTTCATAATAACACCTCAAAAACAAAAATTCCGCCCAAAAAGGACGGAAAACATAAAAAGCACCTTTATGCTTTCTTCTTTCATCCGGACTGTAACCGTCGGCTTTGGAATTTCACCAAATCAACCAAAAAGGCTCGCGGGCTTAAGTTTTAAAACCTTACCGCCGGTGGGGACTTGCACCCCGCCCTGAAGAATATTTTTTTATGATTATATCACCATGACAAATATATGTCAAGATATCAAACTAAATACATAATAAACAATGACACATTGAATCGCAAAAATAAACGGTATACCAAAAACAAAAGAAATCTTTTGCGTTTTATGTCTTATCAACTGCATAGTTAAGTACATAATGACACTGCCGCCAAGAATAGCAAAAACAAAAAGTGTTTTCTCGCTTACACGCCACTTACCCTTTATAGCGTTAAGTTTATCTATTACAGTAATTGAAAGTGATATAAAACTAATTACAAAAAAATATAATATAATATATTCCAAAATCTGTCACCTAAAATAATGTAAATTATTGTTGTTATTTGTCCTAAATTATACTATAATACTAAATATAATACAAGCAGGAATTGAGGTGTTACAATGAACGATATGTTTTTTAATAAAAAAACAACTGTTCTTGTTGCCGCTATTATTGCTATAATTTATTCAGTATGCGCAATTATCTGTATGTTTGTTCGCTTTGACTATAAGAAAAAGCCCTCTGTTAACAGTAGTAATATCAGTAGTCTTCAATCGTCAGTTGGTACGTCAGACAAAAGTTCGCTCGTATCATCAACCGAATCTATAACAAGTAGTACTTCTTCAGATATTTCGAGTTCTGAAAACGTGTCCATAGATACATCTTCTGTTACTAGTTCTGATATTACATCAACCAACAGTTCATCTAATGTTTCTTCTGTCATTCAAAGTGTAACTTCATCGAACACATCTTCTCATGATAAACCGCCCGTCAGCAAAACGTTTACTTCGGCTCTTTGGTACGCTTTTTATGAGCTCGATTTCAGAGATTTAACCGAACAACAATTTAAAGAAAAGATAAACAAAATGTTTGACGATGCCGTAACCTTAAAAAGCGATGCGGTAATTTGTCACGTACGCTCGCACGCTGATGCGTTTTATTTTTCCGACTATTTTCCTATGAGCCAATACGTTACAGGTGAACAAGGCAAAAGGTCCGATTATGACCCACTAAAATATATGGTTGAGGCCGCACATTCAAGAGGGTTAAAGTTCCACGCCTGGATTAATCCTTACAGAGTGGCTACCTCTAACGATTTAACTTTATTAGCCGACAGTAACCCTGCTAAAAAATGGTTGACAGATAATAATACAGAAAATGACCGAAACGTTATAATTTGGGGCAACGGTATTTACTTTAATCCTGCCAGAACTGAAGTCCGCACCCTTGTGCTTAATGGTATCAGAGAAATTTTGAAAAATTATGACGTTGACGGCATACATATTGACGATTATTTTTATCCTGAAGTTCCTGCCATTGACGAAAGCTTTGACGGGGTTGAGTATAATGCGTCCGGCACCTCTTTATCTATTGAGGATTGGCGCCGCGCCAATGTTAATGCACTTGTGTCAAGTATATACAGTGCTGTCAAGCAATACCCAAAAGTTGTTTTCGGTGTAAGTCCTTCGTGCCATATTTCGACCGATAAAACCGACAAAAACTACACAACACTTTTTGCCGATATTGCAAAGTGGATGAATTCTGACGGCTTTGTTGATTATATTGCTCCACAGTTATATTTTAGCTATGATTATCCCAAAGACGAGTTTAAGTATGATACGTTATTAAAGCAATGGTACAATATGCCGAGGAAGTCTTCTGTAAAGCTTTATATCGGTATTGCTGCTTATAAAATGGACCCTGAGGAAGCAGATACTGATTCTTGGTTAACCGAGGACGATATTTTAGCAAAACAAACCATTGATGCTGAAAAAATTGGATGCGACGGTGTATTTATATATAACTATTCATCCATTATGGATACACGACCATTAGCAACAAAACAACGTGAAAATCTTATTGAGGCTTTAAGCCGAATAAAGTAAAGGATACTAAAAAATGAACATTAATCCAGAATTTGAAAACGAGTTCGAGCCCGCAAACAGCAAAAAAATAGTTATAAATTACAAGCTTATCATTCCGATTTTGCTTGCGTTAACTGTTGTATTAATTGGTGCAGTTTTATTCTTTATAAAGGTACCTTTAGGAGATATCTTACCTGTTGGAAACAATAGCAGCCAAATCGTTTCAAGTAATAATTCATCCAACAGTGATGAACAAAAGGGATATGATAAATCTAAAAAAATTATTCCCGAAACTTTACATGCTGCTACTATTGTGCCGATAGCAACTTCATTTGACGGTGAGATTAATGTTACAGAAGCACAAAATCAACTAAAAATACAGATTGACGAGGCAACAAAAAGCAAATATGATGCAATAAACGTTATAATTTCATATAAAAATGGTCAAAAATTTGCGTCAGGTGGTGCAGATTTACTTGACTATGTTCACTCTTACTGTCACAAAAACGGTTTACAGGTAGTAACAACAATAGATTTAAAGACGGTTGATAAATCCACAACATTAGAAAGCTTATTAAGTTTTTTATCAAGCGAAGAGCTTGTTACCAATACCGATATGGTGATATTTTCGGGATTTAATGAGGTAAGTACCGTTATCACCTCTGAAAATCTTATGAAAGAAATGTATGATGCGATTTATAATGTTAAACCGTCATTGTATACTGGTGTGTATTATTCTAACTATTTCGCTGATAATGACAATTCATACTCTTTAATTGACGGCGCTATGAACTTCGAAAAATGGACTGTTGAAGGTTATTGCGATTTTGTTGTGACTTCAGTTCCCTATTCGACCTTACAGACCCCAGTAAGCTTTGAAAGCGTGTTAGATAAAATGCAGAAAAAATTTGGCGACAGTATAAATCTTTATTGCGAAATCGCCTATTCAAAGCTTAATACAGATGAAAACTGGAAGCGTACAGACGAAATAGTTAAACAAACTGCTTTACTCGAAAATTACGGTTACGACGGCTTTATAATTGACAGACTGCAAAGCTTTATTAACGACACGTCTGAATCACGCACTGCTTTTGAAAAATATTTAACCGGTCTGTTTAATTCTAAATATATTTTAACTGAGCTTACCTTTACAACACCTACCGATAAAACCTTCACAACATATGAAAGTAGTGTGCCTTTTAGAGGCGCTTCTGACCCTGAATTTTCTTTAAAGCTTAACGGTGAAGATGTTGAGCGTAATGAATTTGGATATTTTTCTATAACAAAGGATTTAAAAGTCGGAGATAACAAGTTCGTTTTTGAGCATAAAGGTGTTACTACCACCTATAACATCAAATACATAAAGCTTGTTATCAAAGGATACTCACCCGACGGAAAAATGACGGTTGAAAGCGGTTCAAGGATTACCGTCAATATTGTCGCTTTGTCAAAAAGCACCGTTACCGCAACTTTTAACGGTCAAACATACTCTACCGAGGAGTTTAAGATACTTGACGAAAACGGTGAGCCAACCGGTGAATACAGTAATTATTACGCAAGGATCACTATGCCTACGGTAACGAAAAATACTGAACTCGGTAAAATAACTATAAAAGCTGTATCAGATTACGGCACAGAAACCGAAACGAGCGGTACTATAACAGTTAAAAAAGCAGAAACGACCTCTTCTGAGGTTGAATCTACCACCTCTTCTCAGGTTTCAAGCGTAACCTCAAACAATTCTTCACTTGTGTCAAATACATCCTCTGAAAATTCATCAACCGAGTCATCTGACACAAGCTCGTCAACTACTTCTTCGCATATACCTTCTTCGTCTGAAACATCAACCTCCGACGTTACAAGCAGCGATTCTTCAACCACCTCTTCTGCTGACAGTAGTTCGTCAAACGTATCCTCCAACACTTCTTCGGTTGTTGTTTCAAGGCCTGTTGCTCCGTCATTACCGTTAGTTCCAAGCGGCGACTACGTAAACGTTGGTAATACAATGATAGCAGAGGTTGTAACCTTCCAAGCTGAAACCTTTAACATGGACGATTACAGTGATTATTCAAGACCTACTAACAACTATCTGCCAAAGGGTACTGTTGATTACTGTAAGAGCAGTAGCGATTATTATGGTAGCTCTGAAATGAGGACCTTACGATACGGCAAAATGCTTTATACAACCCACAAAAACGTAAAAAACATTGCGATTTATAACGGCATTTTACCCGACCACAACGAAATTGATGTTATCAATTTTACAAACGGCACTCGCCACACAGAGCTTGTACTTGATGTTTTGTGGAAGGCTCCTTTCAAGTTTGAACTTAAAGACCAAAAATATAAAAACGAAGGTCAGAACCGTGATTATACAGTAAGCTCAATAACATTCAGTTATATCGACATTACCTTCTGTTATACCACTTTGGTTGTTGGCGATATTGTAATTCCTGCAGATAATCCTATCTTCAAAAGTGCGGAATGGATCAAAAATGCCGGCGATTACACCTTAAGACTTCATCTTAAAAAGGTTGGCGCATTTTACGGTTGGAATGCTGAATATAATTCTAAAGGCCAATTAGTATTTTCATTCCTCAATCCCGCAAAAATTACCGCTGCGGAAAACAACTACGGATACCGTCTTGACGGCATCGTAGTTGCCATTGACGTGGGTCACGGCGGTGAAGATCCAGGTGCACTTGGATCTAACAATAATTACACCGAATCTAAGTTGAATTTGATACTTGCCAACAAACTAAAAGCTGAGCTTGAGAGCATAGGTGCTACTGTAGTGATGACAAGATATAACAACGATGTGAATCCTACTGCAGACGATAGAATTTTAACGGTTAAAAACAGTAAAGCAGATTTTGCGATAGCAATACACAGAAACTCTTCAAGCAGTTCATCACCTCACGGCTTCCAAGCGTTCCATTTCAACGCCTATACCATTAATGCTACCAACTGTATTTTTAATGCAACCATGGAAAAAAATCTTTACGGTAATTCTAAATGGAATAAGACAAATTGGCACGTGTTCTATACAAGCAGAACCTCTGATTGCCCTGTTGTATTAACAGAGTGTGGATTTGTTTCTAACGCATCTGAATACAAAAAGCTTATGGACGAAAGCTTTAACAATGAATGTGCAATCGCTTTAACACAAGGTATTGTTGATTATTTCGTTTCAATAAACAAATAACAAAAAAGCAGTAGATTTCTCTACTGCTTTTTTGTTACTCATTTGGTATCAATAACATTTTACAACAAACAGAATCTATATCCTCTAAATTATTTGTCTGGCATATTTTAGACGGTGATACACAATATTTCTTTGCAATTTGCCAAACAGTTTCGTTTTCAGGAAAATAGATAACAACTGCCGCATTACAATCATTAGATAAAACGTTGTTATCATCAATGGTAATTTGGGTTACAACATTAAACAATTCACTTACAAAAAATGTTGCTTTAATGTTTAATTCAATTGCTACGTCAACCCGTCCGTCAGAATTAAGCGAATAATTAACCGCTGCAACATTAACGCTTGGTTTACAACGAATTTCGGTTATATCACTGCCTAATGTATACCTGTACTCATAATCAACGGGTCTTTCATAAAAGGTCGGCTCATTTTCAGAGTTTGCACCTAAAATGTTTATGTATACCGTACCTTTAATTACTACATCACCATTCTCAAACGTTACATAATCAACCGTAGATTTGCACCACAAATTATGTATTTCGTTTAACATACCTTCTGTAAAATCAAGCATTTTTTTACATACATAATTTTCGTTTATGCTCTCTTTTACAGTTTCAATAGTGATATTATTCTTTATAAGCTCCATATTATATTTAGTTGCAAAAGCATCAGTAACAAACTCATTTTCTTTTGTGCAGTAAGGATGTAATTCAATACCGATTTTAGCTTCGAACGCTACTGATTTAATTTCTCCGTCTATCGACGTCTTTGTTCTTGTTTCAAGCGAAAGTACGTCTGAAAAAGCATCATACATACTGTTTTCATCAATGCCGTCACAGTCAAGAATTTGAGAGAAGCCAAAGACATCGCTCAAAACAGTCGGTCTTTGCATATCAACCGGCATATATAGTATTTCTACGCAAATTTCACCCTTTACCACCGCTTTACCGTTTATAAATTTACATTCGATTATTTTTGAGGTTGCACAGCTTCTAATTATTTTTTCGATATTGGGTTTGTTTTGACCGACACTGATATCGTCCTCTACAATCAAGCTTTTAGTTACAATTGCAGACGGTTGTGTTAAGCTTTTCGTGATTTTTTTAGTATAAACATTATCAGCATTGATTTCTGATAAAACCTTGTTTTTTTCTATCGTACAAGCAGATATGTTCATTGAAACCGAACCGTGAACCTCAAGCTTTCTTGGTGCTGTAGCCTTACAGTTAATATGGTTCAAGACAGGTATAACAGATAATACTGCACCATCACAATCAATTTTTTCGTTAAGTATTTTTGTAAACGGGCAAATATGATTAAAGCTATTCAATCTATTTTCAGCATCACAATAAAGCAAGGTAATACAAACCTGTCCGCCGATTGAAATACTATCATCCTTTATTTGCTTTGATAAGATATTTACATCAATTAGAGCTTTTAATATTTTTGAAACCTCAGGATAGTAATCAGGTAACGTGAAGTCAGTGTCTATACTTTGTTCACAAGACGCCTCAAAAATCTTTTTGTGACAAGGAAACAATGTGTCAATAGTATTTATATCCATACCTTTTCTCTCCTATATAAATTTTTCTATTCATATTTATTTTGAAATTCATAAAATTAGAACAAAAAAAGCAGGTTTTCACCTGCTTTTATGTATTTATATCTTTTTCCTTGCTGATTTTAAATATCATTCTTAAAATACCGCTTAAGAATTTCGGACTTTTGAAAACTACTACCTTCAAAAAAATCGACTCCTTTATCTGCAGCAAAATAAACCGAGCAAAATCAAAGCGATGATTAGCATTGCTACCAAAAAACCGGATGGGCAAAAGTATGCAACTATCATACCAAGGCCAAAAGCAATAGCTATCACAACCTTGCCGTTTCCGCATCTTCTGTTACGCATTAAAACACCGCCTTCATCTCTCTACGCTATTATACGCAAAGAAATAAAAACGGTGAATTTTGTTATTTGTTTTTAATTTCCCAAGATTTAATGTTTTTTAAATCATTATACATTGAAACATAGCTTTCGTGTCTGAATGCCGGTATCATTCCCTGTTTTTTTGCGTCAATAACTGCACAACCAAGCTCTGATACGTGGCTGCAATCAGCAAATCGGCATTTGCCGAAATAAGCTTCAAACTCCTTAAAACAAAATTTCAGATTATCTTTTTCATTAAAATCAAAGTCTAAAAGATTTAAGGATGAGAACCCGGGAGTGTCAGCAACATAGCCACCGTTAAATTTCAAAAGTTCGACATGTCTTGTGGTGTGCTTACCTCTGCCTAATTTTTCACTTACATCTCCAACGGAAAGATTAACGCTTGGTAAAAGTCGGTTAAGTATACTCGATTTACCAACGCCGGAGTTTCCCGAAAAGGCAGAAATGCTATCCGTTATTTCGTCAGCAATATCTGATATACCCTCACCCGTTTTGGCAGAGACAACAAAGGTTTTGTATCCAATACTTTCATAAGCACTCGGAATATCGCCAAAATTGCCCATATCAGCCTTATTAAACACAATAACGGGTGTAACGCCAATATTTTCACAAATGGCTATCATACGGTCTATAAGTAAAGTATTAACGTCAGGTACACAAGATGAAGAAACGATAAAAAGCTTATCAAGATTAGCCAAAGGCGGTCTTACAAGATAGTTTTTCCTTGTATTAATCGTTTCAACTGTACCCTTATCACCGTCAACACTTATTTTGACGGCATCACCTGCAATTGGCGAAATATTGCTCTTTCTAAACGAACCTCTCGGCTTACATTCGTATACCTTATTGCCGGCCTCTACATAGCAGAAGCCGGCAATAGATTTTATAATAATTCCATCAACCAAAGAATTAGAACTCATTCTGTATCTCCGCTGCTCACAGTATCGCTACTGTCAGAGCTTGTAGTTGAACTTGTTTCGCTACTGGGCTGTTCAACTAAATAGCTATCGGTAATTTTACTTTCTTTTTTGGTAATTTTACCGTTTTCCATATCAATATCATAAACTAATGCGCCGCTGAGCTTTTCGTTATTCTTATCAATAAAGGTAATATTAATAACAACACTCGTGGTCTTGTTTTGAGAATTGATATCAAAGCTTAACGGATTTTGAAGAGCATTGGCGTCAACCTCACTCTCTCCGTTTTTAACACCACCTATAAAGACCTCAAGCTTCATTTGCTTGTATTCGTCCTTGAAGTTAGAAGGCAAATCATCGACGGTAAGCTTATAGTTATAGCTAATTTTACCTGAACTTACAACAAGGTCAATAGCCTTACCTTTTTCGATGGATGTATTGGCTTTAGGATCGGGTAACTGCTCTAAAACGATGCCTGCAGGCTTATCACTGTCACGTTCGGTAATCTCACCGACGGTAAGACCGGCTTTTTCTATCAGCTTTTTAGCCTCTTCAAGAGAATAACCTGAATAATTGGTATAGCTAACATACACAATTTCGGGACCTAAGCTTACGTAAACATCAACGGTTGAACCATATGCAACGCTGCCCTCACTCGGAGGATTGGTGGTTATTACGTAACCGTTAGCAATAGTTTTATCGGTCTCGTACTTAATTTCCCATTTTAATCCCTTTGATTTAAGCACCTGCTTAGCAGTTGTCAAATCAAGATTAACAATATTAGGAATAGTAACCAATTCGGGACCTGTACTTACAGTAATGGTAATAGTCTGAGATTTTTTGATTTTTCTACCCTTCTGATAATCCTGATTTATAATTGTACCTGCCTCATAATCAGCGTTCTCAGTAAAGACAACCTTGAAGGTATACTGACTATAATCAGCATCGGCTTGAATTTCTGTATAGTTTTTACCAACAAAATTGGGTACTATAATGGACTCGGTTTTTAAACCCCATTTATACCAAACAATGATACCAATAACAATAGCTGCGGCGACAAAAGCAATAGCAACGCCCGAAAGGATAGGAATAATGGGAGATTTCTCCTCAACTTCCTCATCGTCATAATATTCTTCCTCAGGCTCATCAACAATATTATTGTTTACAGCATCAACAAACCTTGTAGGCTCATTATCAACGAAATAAGTATACTCAAATACGGTATCGGGACTTCTTCTGAACTCCTCTAAATCACGAAGCATCTCGGCCGCCGACCTATATCTCTTGGCAACATCCTTTTGCATTGCGTGCATGGTAATCTGCTCAAGGCCAAGAGGAATAGTTTCGTTTATATCACGCGGCATAATCGGGTCCTGCTGAAGCTGCATAATAGCAACCGAAACAGCGCTGTCAGCTTCAAACGGAAGTCTACCTGTGAGCATTTCATAAAGCATTACGCCAACCGAATAAATATCAGCTTTTTCGTCGGTTAAAACACCTCTTGCCTGTTCGGGACTGATATAATGCACCGAACCAATAGCCTTATCGGTCATGGTTTTGTGTTCACTACGGGCAAAACGGGCAATACCAAAGTCAGTAACCTTGATAGTGCCGTCAGAAAGAAGCATTATGTTTTGAGGCTTAATATCGCGGTGAACGATGCCCTTATCGTGAGCATGCTGCAAAGCACGAAGTACTTGAATAGTTAAATAAACAGCATCCTTCCATCTGAGGCTCTTTTGTTGGCTGATATACTGCTTTAAGGTGATACCATCAACATATTCCATAACAATATACTGAATAAGATCACCAAAGCTAACGTCATAAACCTTAACAATGTTGGGGTGGTTTAAAACGGCAATAGCCTTCGATTCATTCTTAAACCTGATAATAAATTCCTCGTTAGAAATAAATTCTTCCTTAAGAATTTTGACAGCAACAATTCTATCCTCAATGCAGTCGTATGCCTTATAAACAACAGCCATACCGCCAACACCGATGATTTCACGAATTTCGTATCTGCCATCAAGTCGTTTTCCGACAAATCTATCCATAATCAACATCCAATCCTTAAAATTTAAATGTTTATATTTCAATAACAATAGCGGTAATATTATCGCCGCCACCGTTTTTATTTGCTTCTTGAATTAGTGCGTTTGCCTTATCAACAGGCACATTGTTTAAAATAATGCTTTGAATGACACCTGTTTCAACATAATTGGTTAAACCGTCAGTACATAATAATATGCTATCATTCTCGTCAATATCGCAAATGTTAAATTCAACCTTAACCGACTCATCAACACCCAAAGCACGCGTAATGACGTTTTTTCTTGGGTGAAAACGCGCTTCTTCAGCCGAAAGCTTACCATTTTCAATCATTGACTGAACAATAGAATGATCGCGGGTTATCTGCTTTAATTCACCATTACTGCAGACATATCCACGACTATCGCCCATATGCGCAAATATTAGTGTTTTACCGGTAATAACGGCAACTACGATGGTTGTACCCATACCGTTAAGTTCACTATTTTCGCGGGATTTATCAAAAACTCTTATATTTGCGGCAGAAATCGCCGAATTTAAGAGGTTTTTCATAGAACTTTCAGACATATCAGACCGATAGCCAGCTTTAAAGGATGCAGAAAAATGGTCAACCGCTAATCTGCTGGCAACATTACCGCCGCTTGCTCCACCCATACCATCGCAAACAACAGCCCAGACAGTACCATCATCAAAAGTACCGGTAATAAAAGCATCCTGATTACTGCTTCTTACCTGACCTTTATCGGTACACGAATAAATGTTCATTTTTCTACACCCCCAAACTTGTTTATTTTTCCTCTGACTGAGTTTTACGCCTTAACTGTCCACACGACGCATCAATATCAGAGCCAAGCGTTCGTCTTATAGTCGTATTAATGCCTAACGAACACAATAATTTACAAAAATGCTCGACCTTGCTTCTGTCCGGCTTTTTATAAGAGTTTTCTTTAACCGGATTTGCAGGAATAAGGTTAACGTGACAAAGCATACCCTTCAAAAGATTTGCAAGCTGCTTTGCACACTCATCAGTATCATTAACCCCGCTTATAACCGCATATTCAAAAGAAATACGCCTGTTGGTCACCGAAATATAATCCTTACAGGCCTTTATAAGCTCAGTAACGTTCCAACTGCGATTAACCTTCATAATCTCGCTTCGGATATCGTCATTCGGCGCGTGAAGCGAAATTGAAAGCGTTATTGGGAATTTATATTCCATTAGCTTATAAATACCGGGTACAACGCCCGAGGTAGATAACGAGATATGTCTTAAACCGATGTTCAGACCCTTCTCATCCGAAACCAACTGTAAAAACCGTACAACATTATCAAAATTATCAAGCGGCTCGCCCATGCCCATTAGCACAACATTGGAAATTCTAATTCCTTTATCGCGTTGAGCGGTAGTAATCTGTGCAAGCATTTCGGATGCCGATAGATTTCTCGACAAACCGTTTAAGCCCGAAGCACAGAAGCTACAACCCATTCTGCAGCCGACCTGAGTAGAAATACAAATGGAATAACCGTGGTTATATTTCATCAATACCGACTCGACATATTCCCCATCATGCATTTCATACAGATATTTTACAGTATCATCCATGGTAGATTCAAGTCTTTTTTTGACATTTGCGGTTACAATATAGTAACCTTCTGCCAACTTTTCACGCATTTTTTTAGGAATATTTGTCATTTCTTCGTAACTTGTTATTCCCGACTGCAACCAGATGAAAAGCTGCGCCGCTCTAAACGAAGGCTCACCCAAGGATTTTACCACGTCACATATTTCATTGTAATTCAAAGATTTAATATCAATCTTGTCCACTGTTTTTCCTCTTTAAAACACAATAATAAAAGCCATCACTATCGTTTATCTGTGGCATTAATGTTTCCTGTTTTTCAATAATAAAATCGGTGTGTTTTTCTAAAAAAGAAGATACTATGTCTTCATTTTCGGCTTTTCTTAAGGTACAAGTAGAATACATAATTTTACCGTCTTGCTTTAAATAAGACACACCGTTTTCTAAAATTGAAAGCTGAATCTCTTTTAAATTGCCAAATTCTTGAAGATTTTTATATTTAATTTCGGGTTTTCGACGAATAACACCTATACCCGAACAGGGCACATCACAAATAATTCGGTCAAATCGCCCAAAATTACTGTCATAAACGGTTGCATCGGCAGTTTTTGCCTCAATAAACTCAAGTTCAAGTCTTTTAGCACCCGATTTTATAAGATTAACTCGATTATCATAGCAGTCGCAAGAAACAATTTTACCGCTTTTAGTTACATATTGCGCCGCTGTAAAGCTTTTACCGCCGGGCGCCGCACAAACATCAAGTACTGTCATAGAAGGTCTTATATCCAAAGCGGCAATAGCTATTTGTGATGCTAAATCCTGAACAAAGAACATTCCTTGTTTAAATTCCTCGAGGTTTTCAATACCGCCCGCATTATTAAGCACAAAAGCGCCGTTTTGAGAGACGTTTTCATATTCTACACAGTGAGTCGCAAAGCTTTTAAAAAGCTGCTCAGCGCTGAATTTTACACTATTTAAGCGGCAATATGTTTTAGGTGATAAAAGTGAATGCTTTAAAAACTCTTCGGCTATCATAGAACCGTAATCTGCAACAAGCTCATCTACAAGTTCTTTCGGACAGGAATATTTAAATGATAAATCTGTTGATTTATCTATTTTTTCAAGTAAATCGTTTTTTTGGTTAGCTGCTTTTCTTAAAACTGCATTAGCAAAGCCACTTGCAAACCGTTGTTTGCTTTGCTTTATTAAGTTAACCGTTTCATTAACAGCAGCAGAGGGCGGAATTTTATCCATAAACAAAATCTGATACAAACCGCTTCTTAAAGCCGACAGTACAAACGGATGTGACTTTTTTGCTCCCTTTTCGGTCAACAAATTAAGAACACCGTCTAAAGTAATCTTACGTTGTAAAACACCGTAAACAAGCCTACTTACTAATGCAGAATCAACCTTAGAAAGCTCAAATTCACGTAAAATATTATTTGAAGTAATATTTGAATAACTGTTATTGCGCTCTATTTCAGAAAGTATTTTTACAGTAACATATCTTGCGTTACTCAAAGCACAATGCCCTCCTGAACAGGATGACCGTTAAGCAAGGCTTTAGCCGTCATTTTACCTTTGCCTTCCGGTTGAAGCTCGGTAAAAATAATTGAAGTGTTATCACCACAGGCAACCGTTAAATTATCCTTAGCAGAAACAACCGTACCAGCCTTACAATCTGTTTTATCACCGACACTTGCTGAAATAACCTTTACACGCAAGCCGTTCATTAAGAAAAAGGCTGACGGCCAAGGTGTAAACGCTCTGATTTGACAGTCAATTTCCTGCGCGGTTTTATTAAAATCAACAAGCCCCATTTCTTTTTTGATAATAGGTGCATAGCAGACGCCGTCTTGGGGTTGTTTTATAGGTTTGACTGTACCATCAAAAAGACCGTTTACCGTTTTTAAAAGTAAACCCGCGCCTATATCTGCCAACTTATCATGTAAAGACTCGAAATTATCAATAGTAAGTATTTCAGTTGTTTCGCTAAGGAGCATATCACCCGTGTCCATACCTTCATCCATAAGCATTGTAGTAACACCGGTAGTTTTATCTCCGCAATATATAGCCCATTGAATCGGTGATGCTCCCCTGTGCCTCGGCAAAAGAGATGCGTGTGCATTAACACAACCGTATTTAGGCAAATTTAAAATTGTTTTAGGTAAAATTTTGCCATATGCAACAACAACGATAATATCGGGCGCAAGGTCTTTTAAAATATTTAATGCTTCGTCGGTTTTAACCGATGTCGGTTGAAAGACCTTTAAGCCTTTATTTAAAGCATAAACCTTAACGGGCGGTGGTGTTAACACCATCTTTCTGCCTTGAGGCTTATCAGGTTGAGTAAAAACACCGACAATTTCATGCTCTGAATTATAAAGTTTATCTAAAGAACTCACCGCAAAATCGGGTGTTCCCATAAATACAATTCTCATATAATCC
>JAZRNK010000105.1:0-27553 GCA_045648145.1 Acutalibacteraceae bacterium
CAATCAAGAATTCTCATAGGATTACGCTCTAACCTATCCTTACAGGTATCACAAAGATTTTCTGCCTTTGATTGAAAATAAAGCTTTAAAGCATCGTGATATTTCTTACGACATTCAGGACATCCGATAGAATTTATCTCTAACGATAAATTTTTAATTCCCAACTCATTAAGCACGGTGTTGGCAAGTAAAATCATCTCGGCATCAGCAGACGGGTCGGCAGCACCAAACATTTCTGCACCAAACTGATGAAACTCTCTCATTCTGCCTGCCTGCGGTTTTTCATATCTATAACAACCGCCGACGTAACAAACCTTAACGGGTAATGCGCCGTTAACAAGTCCGTGCTCGATAACCGAACGAACAACACCTGCAGTAAATTCAGGTCTTAAGGTGATTGAACGGTCACCCTTGTCAACAAAGGTATACATTTCCTTTTGAACAACGTCGGTGGTTTCTCCCACGTTTTTGGTAAAAACCTCGGTATGCTCAAAAACAGGAACTCTGATTTCGTTAAAACCAAAAAGCTCGGCTGTACCCAACAATCGACTTTCAACATATTGCCATTTATAGCTTTCAGACGGCAGTACGTCTGCCGTTCCTCTGATAGCTGTATTAAATTTTGCCATTATAAAACCTCCGAATTACACGCAAAATCCTCGCCTTACGGTGAGGATTTGAGAAAATTATTTGTTATGAACAAGCTCACGCCAATCAAGGTCGCCACGTTCAAGACCGTGAATAAGCATCTCACCTGTTGCTATATTGGTTGCAACGGGAATGTTGTGCATATCGCAAAGACGTAAAATGCCACTTTCATCAGGCTCGTTTTTATTAGGGTCAAGCGGATTGCGGAAGAACAATACAAGGTCAACCTCACCACAACCAATGCGTGATGCTATCTGCTGTGCACCGCCCTGCTCACCACTTAAAAACTTGACAATATCAAGCCCCGTAGCCTCGGCAACGAGCTTACCCGTAGTACCGGTTGCAAGAATGGTATGTCGGCTTAAAATTCCGCAATAGGCAATACAAAACTGAACCATAAGTTCTTTTTTAGCGTCGTGTGCAATTATAGCAATATTCATACATTTACCATCCTCACTTTAATATTTTATTTACAGTCGGCAACGGCACGTTTTCGCCGTCAATCCGAGCTGCTATCCTATACATTGCTTTAGCAGCCATTCCGAAAACTATCGGACCTGTGCTGTTAACCCCTATCGTTGCATCCTCAGGAATAAGACCTAAAAGCCGCAGCCCACAGGTGTCAATAATAGAGTCAATATTATTATATTTTTTGTTTCTGCCCTTCTTTTTAAAACGGTTAATAATAAGTCTGCACTCTATACCGTGATTTAAAAGTCCGGCGCTTAAAACCCCTGTGTTTTTAACGGCAATATCATCAGTCGTTACCACAGCAATAAACATCGCGCATTCCGGCAACCCCGCAATTCTGTCAGCCGACTGCTGACCCTTTGTATCAACAATTACATAGTCGTAATCATTGCAAACCGACCTTAAATACTCACTGAAAACTGAAAAATCAGTAAGCTCAGGATTTAACGCGGAAGGTATTACCGACACGTTTTCTAACGTCGGAACCTTTATAACCGCCTTTTCGGTTTCGATGTTTTTGGTTAAAACATCCGACAAATCAAACACTGTTTGACTGTCAACCGCAAAAAGAGTATCTATACACCTTGCGCCTTCGTCGGCATCAATAACAAGCACCGATTTACCTGCCATAGAAAGAGCCGTTGAAAGACCGACAGCCACCGTCGACTTACCGCAGCCACCTTTAGAGGAAATCAAAACAATTATTTTGCCCATTTTGACACCCTCCTTTTGATTTCAACCGTCAAGTTTGTAATATTTTATCATATTTATAGAATTTTGTAAAGTAAAACCTAACTTCGTTAATCTAAAAGTTGATTAGGCAATTCCACCTCACCCGACTCTACCGAGCCAAAGAAGTAACTATCCAAAATTGCCTTGGCAACAGGTCCCGTTGAATAACTCTTTTCACCGTGTTCTATAACTATTGATATAGCAATTTCAGGGTCCTCATAAGGAGCAAAAACTATAAGAACACTGTTATCAAGCCCTGTTGTCTGCGCAGTACCTGTTTTACCACCGACCGATATAGCATAATCGGAGAAATAAGCACTCGCCGTACCTTCAGAAGTAACCGAATGCATACCCTCTTTAACGACCTTCATAACAGATTGGTCAACACCGACGGTATCCATAACTACGGGCGAGGTTTTGTAAATACTCTCATTTGTAGTCGCGTTTTTAATAGAGTTTATGAGGGTTGTTTTATACCTTGTTCCGCCATTGGCAATTGTTGCGGTAAAGGTTGAAAGCTGTAACGGAGAAAAAGCATTATCTGACTGACCGATAGCCGCCGCCAAGGTCGAACCGTCATACCACCTAACGCCTATGCTTTGCGAATACTTCGGTCCTGCCAAGGTGCCCGAGGTTTCGGTTAACTCAACACCTGTTTTACCTCCAAGACCAAGCTTGGTTGCATAATCGTTAAGCTTGGTTATTCCAACCTGACGACCAACGTCAAAGAAGAAATAGTTGCACGATTTCGAAATCGCCGACACAACGTTCATCGAGCGGTGATAATGCATACAGCTCGGCTGATAATCTTCATAATACTTATATTTTTGACTGCAATAAATGGTTGTATATCGGTCAATTATGCTTTCCTGCAAACCGGCTATTGCAACAAGCGGCTTAAATGCCGAACCGGGCGGATATTTACCGCTGAAAGCTCTATCAAACAAAGGATTGTTGGCACTGCTTGAAAGGTTCAGATAATCGCTGTATGACGCAAGGTCGTAAGACGGATAGTTGGCTGACGACAATATTTCACCCGTTTTAACGCTGGTGACAACCACAGCTCCACCGGTAATTTTACCACCTTTATCATTAAGAGTTTCAATGTTATTTTTAAGTGCGTTCTGCGTCACTTTTTGAAGTTCGAAATCAATAGCCAAAAATACAGTGTTACCCTGAACAGGCTCTTTGGTTACTTCTGTGTAAACCACCTTGCCCGATTTATCAAAATAATAAGTCAGTTCACCGTCCTGACCGCGCAGGTCACTCTCGTACGCCTTTTCAATGCCGCTTTTGCCGACATAATCGTTATACGAATAGCCCTTGTCTTTAAGCTCAGTCCATTCCTCTGCGTTTATTTTACCTATAGTACCTACGATGTGCGGCGCCAGCGTTGAATCGGCATACTCACGGTAGGTCACAACGTCAAGTTCAACACCCTCTAAATACGAGTACGATTCTGCAACCGTAAGCATAAGCTTAGAGGTAATATCCTCTGCAAAGGTGTAAGGGTTAGAAACCGAAAAGTCCATACGCTCCATAGAATAACGGACACCCATTATTACACGCTTTTGATCCTCGGAATAACCCTCAAGCAAATAGCGGGAAACCATTTCATCAAAACAATTTTGCGCTGTTGCATAGTCGTTAAGACCTAATCTTGATTTAAGCGTCTTAACTGCCGAAGCGTCGTCTGTAAAAGAATACGTCGCCGTCTTTTGAAGTGGTAAAACATCGTTCCACTGAGTATCAAATTTTTTCAAAAGTTCAGTAAGCGTCAGTATCGTTTCGTTATACTGGCTCTTTTTCATATATGCACTGTTGAAAACAATATTATATCCGTCACGGTTGGTAGCAATCGGTCTGCCGTAACGGTCAACAATAACGCCTCTGGTCGCATCAATTTTAGTTGTTATAGCCGTAAGATTTGAACTTTTACTTGCAAAATCATTGGCCGTAACTATCTGGAAGTTGGCTGTACGAAAGCCGAAAACGCAGAACACCGCAGCCATTAAAAAGCACAAAAACACAAGCCTTGGGTTTTGTTTTTTCTTAACTCTCACTTACAGTCACCTTCTTTCACTATCCTAAAATTTTAATGCCGTCTTACTATCGGCATCCTTTTTAAAATTGGGTTTATTACGAAATACATTATCACACCGCAAACAGCAGTATATACAACCGACGGTAAGGTATAATACAGCAAAATATATACCGGGTTCGGATCTATAAAAGCATATATAACAATCCATTTGATAAAGAAATAAAGACACGAAGCCGATATGTTAAGTACAACCGCAGCAGCAAGATTACTGTTAAAATACCTTGACACAAGCAAACCGCTTATAAAACCGCACAGTAAAAGTGCTATTGTGTTAAAACACAGGGTTGAGGAATACATATCCAAGCAAGCACCGAAGGCAAGTCCGAAAATTGCACCCACGAAGCCCTTGAAATAAAACCCTGCAAAAACCGTCGCCGGTAATATCAACAGCGCCGAAGCCGTACCGATTTGTAAGGTTATAAGCCCTGTAGATTGCAATAATATAATTGCCAGGCAGACGATTATATACGATGCATAAAAAACAAACTGTTTAATTCTTGCTACCGTCATTCTTGTTCACCCGAATTGTCAGTAAGGCCCTGACCTGTATAGTAGGTTATTACCATAACCTCTCTGATGTCATCAAAGTCAACCGCCGTATCAATCACTGCATAAATTGACGAGCCTTTATTTTGTTGTTTAATATCGCTGACAGTACCAACAACAAGACCTTTAGGGAACACACCGCCGCCTGCCGTTACCACACTGTCACCTATCGACAACGAACAATCTCTTTGAAGATTGTAAAAATAGCATTTATCATCTTTAGCAAAATCCGCTCTGCCCGAAACAACGCCCTCGTCAGCCGTACGACTATCATGTCCTCCGGCCTTAAACTTGGGACTCAAAACGGTTGTCACCTTGGAATATGTAGGCGCAACCTCACTAACATATCCTACAAGCCCCTGCTCTGTTATAACAGGGTCACGAAACGCGACGCCGTCCATCAAGCCGACGTTAATAGTAAAGCTCTTATATGGGTCAGTAACATCCTTTGCGGCAACCGAAGCGTGCTGAAATAGCATCTCGGGATCGTTATCCTTAAACCCTAAAAACTGCTCATAAAACTCGTTTTGCTGCTTAGTTTCATCAAACTCTATAAGTTGTTGTGTCAAAGCGGCATTTTCCTTTTTTAAACGGTCAATTTCATTCATAAGCTCACGGTTATCACCCATTGAGACTTTAATGTCTGAAATTTTATTTGAAATAGACGTAAATGCCTTTTGAACAGGCGTTGTCACCGAGCCGATAAAACTGCTTATAGGCGAAGAAACACTGCTAACCGCTCCCACGATAATGGTAATAACAAGCAAAGCTGCCAATACGGACAAAAATATTTTAAATTTTCTACTTCTTAAAAAAAACCGCATCCGCGCATTTCTCCTTTGCTTTAATTATCTGTATCTTTTGCCTCTCTTAAATACGTAAGTGTCAAAAGTAAGGTTTGTTTCGATTTTCTTGCCAATGCCAAGTGCAACGCAGTCAAGCGGATTTTCAGCAACGCTGACCTTCATACCGGTTTCGGTAGAAATAAGCTTATCAATATTGCGCAGCCTTGCGACACCGCCGGTAAGGACAATACCCTTGTCAATAATATCTGCCGCTAATTCCGGTGGGGTTTTTTCAAAGGTTGAACGAATAGTATCAACAATCTGATACAGTTGATCTGATAAAGCCTCTCTGACATCAGCCGCCGTTACCTCAACGTTTTTGGGTAAGCCGTCAACAAGATTTCGTCCTTTAATCTCCATCTTATCCTCACCCTCGTACTCCATAGCAGAGCCGATGTTGATTTTAATTTGTTCGGCAGTTCTGTCACCTATAAGAAGATTATGCTTTTTACGAACAAAGTTTATTATAGCCTCGTCAAAGCTGTCACCTGCCGACTTTGTAGACTGTGACGTAACAATATCACCCAGAGCAATAACCGCAACCTCGGTAGTACCACCGCCGATATCAACAACCATACTTCCCGAAGAAGCCGAAACGTCAATACCTGCGCCGATTGCAGCCGCTAACGGTACTTCAACAAGGTCAACCTCGTAAGCACCTGCATGACTTGCCGCATCAAAAATAGCACGGCTTTCAACCTCGGTTACACCCGACGGTATACAAAGCATAACGCGTGAACGGGAAAAAAGAGAACCACGAAGAGCAGATTTTATAAATTTACGAAGCATAGCCTCTGTAACGTCAAAGTCAGCAATAACTCCGCCCTTAATCGGCTTAACCGCAACAATCGAGCCGGGCGTTCTGCCTATCATTTCTTTTGCCGCCGAGCCGACAGCCTTTACAGCATCGTTTCTGACGTCATAAGCCACAACCGACGGCTCACGCATAACGATACCCTTACCTTTAATACCTACCAAAGTATTGTCTGTACCGAGGTCAATAAATATATCTCTTGTAAACATACTTTCCTCCCGAAAACATATAAAAATTCACAGAATTTAACCAAAGCTCTAAATTATTGTATATTAACCTATTATGACGGGTTCAAGTCCCGTCACACTATACTAAACCAATCTTATTATATAACATTATCGTTCTGCCTGCAAGAACTTTAATGCAATATTTTGTAAAATGTGTATTACAATTTTGAAAACAAAAAACGGAGGCCAAAGCCTCCGTTTTTTAATATAAATTTTAGATTGAAACTGTATTAGCGATATTGTACATGTCAATATCAAAGTCCTTTTTCATATTCAATGCTTCGAAAATATCGTGGTCAACAATTTCACCTTTATGTGAGCATACAACACGATTGCCAATACCTTGACTCAAAAGATTTGCGGCATAATAACCCATTCTTGTTGCCATTTCACGATCACGAACAGTAGGACGGCCACCACGTTGAACGTGACCCAAAACCGTCGCTCTCGATTCAATGCCGGTCATTTCCTCAATCTGTTTTGCAATAGCATCAACCGAGCCAACACCTTCGGCAACAACAATAATAAAATGCTTCTTACCCGACTGAACTGTATGCTTTATTTTATCAATAACGTCTTTTTCAAGGTCAAACTCAACCTCGGGTACAAGCACAGCCGTTGCACCAACAGCAATGCCGGTCTGCAATGCAAGCCAACCTGCATGACGGCCCATAACCTCTACAACCGAGCAACGCTCATGCGACTGGGTTGTATCTCTGAGTCGGTCAACCATTTCCATAGCGGTGTTCATAGCGGTATCAAAACCAATGGTGTAATCGGTAGAAGAAATATCGTTGTCAATAGTTCCCGGTACGCCAACACAAGGAATACCGCGTAAAGACAAATCTCTTGCGCCTCTGAAGGAACCGTCGCCGCCGATAACAACAATGCCCGAAATACCAAACTTTTTACAGTTCTCGATAGCCTTGTTGACGCCCTCTTCAGTTTTGAACAAAGGGCTTCTTGCGGTATAAAGAACAGTTCCGCCTCTGTGAATAATGTCACTTACATCACGAAGGCTCATCTCAACAATATCGCCCTCGATAAGACCGTTATAGCCTCTTTTAATACCGTAGCATTTAATACCCATGGAAATAGCGGTTCTTACAACAGCACGTACCGCCGCATTCATTCCCGGAGCGTCTCCGCCACTGGTTAAAACGCCTATTGCCGTAACATTAGACATAAAAAACACTCCCAACTGCCAAACTTAAAATTCGACCAAAATTTACTAAAAATACAACTGAAATGATACAACAAAACAATTAGATTGTCAAGCATCTTAACGCGTTTTTTAACCGTTCAAAAAATTATTTTCATCACTCGACAAGCACTACATTTTCTTCGCCTAAAGTAGCTTTCAGTTGCTCTAACAAATCAACCTCAGGCATTACCCAAGCATTCTCTAAAAGACGTACCGCCTTTTTTGTATCCTCTGCTTTTATTATAACCGGCGTTTTGCCTGCAAACATAGCCATAATTTTCCGCGAAGCTTTATACTCGTCACTATTTAACGATGAAACCTTTAAATACAAGCCTTTGGCTATCTTTTTACCCGTAACCTCTGCCGTTCTGCTCTGTCCTTTTTGGACAACCTCTATTTTTTCGGCGACAATATCCGCCTCGCCCGTTTCCTTTACGGAAGCACGGCCGATAAACTTAAATATTGCACCTTCTTTCAAAGAGGTGGCTAATGGTTCATATATTTTTGGAAAGACAATCACGGTAGCCGAACCGCCAATGTCCTCTATGTCCAAAAACGCCATCATCTGATCTGACTTGGTGGTTTTGCGCCTGATTTTAGAAATCATACCTATTATCGATACATACTTGTTATCAAATTTCTGATTTTTTTCTGTATCATTTAAATCATAGGTATTAATAAGACCCTTTTGTGAAAGCGCCCCCGAATACTCATACAAAGGATGCCCCGATATATACATACCGGTAACCTCTTTTTCACCTGCAAGCAATTCAAACTTTGGCATTTCCTCTAAATCGGGTATTTCGTATTCTTTAGAGGACTCCTTGACACTTCCGAACAAGTCCATTTGTCCGTGAAGCGAATACTTTTTGTCCGCCTCAATGGCACGAAGCATCACGTCTACGCTTTGAAGCATTGCTTTTCTTGATTTATGAAATTTATCAAACGCACCGCTTTTTATAAAGCTTTCGACTGCGCGGCGGTTAAGGTCGTTACCGTACATACGGTCACAAAAATCATACATTGATTTGAAAGGTCCTTTTTCTCTTTCAAGAATCAAGGCTTCAACCAAAGAGCCGCCGATATTACGAATAGCAAGTAAGCCAAATCTTATGCCCTCATCGGTTGCAGTAAAGTCACGATTACTTGCATTAACGTCGGGCGGTAAAATCTTAATACCGTTTTTCTGACATTCGGCCATATATTTTCCAAGCTTTGCGTGATTATCAAGCACACTTGTGATAAGCGCCGACATAAATTCTTTCTCATAATGGCACTTTAAATATGCGGTCTGATAAGCAACGTAAGCGTAGGCCGCCGCGTGTGATTTATTAAAAGCATACGAGCTAAAAGCCGAAATTTCGTCAAACAACTTTTCGGCAACCTTGGCCGAAACGCCACGACTGATACAACCCTCGCAGGAAACCGTTCCGTCAGCGTTTTTCTCACCGTAAATAAAGGCAGAACGCTCTTTTTGTAAAACGTCATGCTTCTTTTTAGCCATAGCTCTACGCACAATATCCGCGCGTCCTAAAGAATACCCCGCAAGTGAACGGAAAATCTGCATAACCTGTTCCTGATAAACAATACAACCATAGGTAACCTCTAATATAGGTCGCAAAAGCTCGGTATCATATTTTATGCGTTCAGGATGATGGCGATTTTCGATATACTTAGGAATAGAATCCATAGGGCCTGGACGGTAAAGAGAGGTTATAGCTATAAGATCCTCAAGTTTTTCAGGCTTAAACGACTGTAAAACACTTCTTATTCCGCCCGACTCAAACTGGAAAACGCCGTCGGTCAAGCCTGCCGACATCATTTTCATGGTATCCTTGTCGTCCATCGGTATATTTTCTATTCTAAAATTTTTGTCCTTTTGCTGAATCATCTTTTGGGCGTCATCAATAACCGTAAGGTTCCTCAACCCCAAAAAGTCCATTTTCAAAAGTCCAAGCTCTTCCAACAAGGTCATGGTATACTGGGTGACCACCGAGCCGTCATTGGTAGCAAGCGGAACGTATTGGTCCACCGGCTTGTCGGTTATTACAACACCTGCAGCGTGAGTAGATGCGTGTCTGGGCATTCCCTCGACCTTTCGCGCCATATCAATAAGTTCACGCACCGTCGTATCCGACTCGTACTCTTTTTTAAGCTCTGTCACCTTTTGTAACGCCGAGTCAATAGTGACCTTCAACTCCTGCGGAATAAGCTTGGCAATACGGTCACAAACGGCATAAGGAATATCCATAGCCCTACCGACGTCACGCACCGCTGCCCTTGCAGCCATTGTACCAAAGGTTACTATCTGTGCCACGTGGTCACTGCCGTATTTTCTTATAACGTAATCAATAACCTCTTGACGCCTTACATAGCAAAAATCAATATCAAAGTCGGGCATAGAAACCCTTTCGGGATTTAAAAAACGTTCAAAAAGGAGATTATATTTTAACGGGTCAATACCGGTAATGCCAATACAATATGCAACAATACTTGCAGCACCAGAGCCTCTGCCCGGACCTACGGGTATGCCCTCACTTTTAGCATATCTCACAAAATCGGAAACTATCAGAAAATAGTCAACATAGCCCATTTTCTTAATAACTCCCAACTCGTATTCAAGTCTTGCTACAACCTCTTGACTTAAATCGCCGTAGTTTTTCTTGGCACCCTCAAGGCTTAATTCCTTTAAATATTCAAAATGGTCCTTTTCGCCTATATCGTAATATGGTAGCTTGGTGTTACCAAACTCAAACTCAAAATTACACATATCGGCGATTTTCAAGGTATTAGAAATAGCCTCACCGCTAAAGTTCTCGGCCATTTCGTCGCCGCTTTTTAAATAGAACTCATCATTCGGAAACTCAAAACCGCCTTTATCATTAACCGTTTGATTGGTGCCGATACAAATCAAAATTTTCTGCGTTTTAGCATCCTGCTTTTCGATATAATGAGCGTCATTTGTGGCAACAAGACCGATACCCGTTTCCTTCGAAATTCTTATTAATTGAGGGTTAATCCTCTCCTGCTCGGGCAAACCGTGGTCCTGAAGCTCCAAATAAAAGCTATCCTTACCGAAAAGTTCAGCATAACGAACCGCCACCTCTTTAGCGTGCTCGTAGTCGTTGTTAAGCAGCGCCTTAGGAATCTCACCCGAAAGACAGGCAGAAAGCGCAATAAGTCCTTGTGAATGTTCGGCAAGTAAATCCTCGTCAATACGCGGTTTTGAGTAAAAGCCCTCGGTAAAGCTTTTAGAAACCATAGCCGTCAGATTACGGTAACCAACATCATTTTTACACAACAAAACAAGGTGGCGGTATTCACTGTCGTATTCCTTGACCTTGTCAAATCTCGTTCGAGGCGCTACGTAAACCTCACACCCAATAATCGGCTTTATGCCCTGCTTTTTAGCCGCTTTATAAAAATCCACCACGCCGTACATAACACCGTGGTCGGTTATGGCAAGTGCAGTCTGACCCATTTCCTTTGCTTTTTTCACAAGGTCATTAATTCTACACGCGCCGTCAAGTAAGCTATATTCAGTATGAACGTGTAAATGAACAAAATCGGTCATGGTGCACTTCCTTTCCTTTTTTAGTTATTTTTCTTGCTTTTTGTCGTCTGCAAAAGCTATTATTCTTTGCAGTCGGTGATTTATTCCCGAACGGGTTATCGTGCCGTTGTACAGCTTGCATAAAGCACTCAACGATGCGTCGGGGTTATCCCTTCTTAAAATGGCTATGTCATATAGTTCAGGAGGTAAAAGTCCTAATAAATTATTACCCTCTAAAAAAGCAATAGCCTCGTTCTGCTCTACCGCCGCATTAACCGTTTTAGTAATGTTTGCCGTTTCAAAATTGTTCTGTCGATTGATTTTATTACGCATGTCACGGACAATTTTCAACTCCATCAACTCAAGACTGAACTGTGACGCGCCCATACCCGAAAGAATTTCCTCAATGTCGTTGCTGTTGTTAAAATACAAAGCAACAACACTTTTGCGAAACGACGATTTCGCCTTATATCCGCAAAGCTCAAGAAACGCCGCAAAAGCAAAGCCCAACGTCGAATCCCTTACTGCAAACTCTAAATGATAATTTGAATCTGGGCTATTCATACTTCCACAAGCTAAAAAAGCTCCTCTTATAAATGCCCATCTGCAACAAGTACGCTTGACATATTTGGGATTAAAAATCCAATCGGCCTCTCCCGAGTCATAAAAGTTTACTATTCTGTTTCGGTCAGCTTCGCCCGGCACACGAACGATATATTCGGCGTTTTCGCCCTCGCCCGACGATATAACCGCGTGCGCGTTAAAGCATAGCTTAAGCAATGAGGTATACAATGTCGCAACATCCAAACTGCTTGTCCTTATGCTAATATCAGCTTTAGAAAAAGACCGACTGAAGAGGAGTAGACCGTAACATAAAGCGATCCTGCAGCAGCCGGTAGGTTTAGATTTGCATAATTCTGTTTTCAGCTTACCGGAGAAAGATACAGTCGTTCCCACTTTTTACTCCTTTGCAATATCGCGGTGATTTATAACAACGTGGTATCCGTTATCGGTAAGGTGCTTGTTTATAAGCTCGGCAAAAACAACTGAACGGTGCTTACCACCCGTACAACCGATTGCAATAACCAACTGACTCTTACCCTCATTGCAATAAAGCGGCATCGCATAATCTATAAGCGAAATAAGTCGGTCAGCAAGCTCCTTAGTTTCAGGTAGCTCAAGCACAAAATCACGTACCGGCTTGTCAAGTCCCGTATGGTTGCGAAGCTCGGCGACATAGTAAGGGTTTTTAAGACATCTAACGTCAAAAACAATATCCGCCTCGGCCACACACCCATACTTAAAACCAAACGACATACACTGAACAGTAATACCTCTGTTGGTATCACCCAAAAACATGCCCGTTATTCTCTGCTTTAAAACCGAGGTCGAAATCATAGTGGTATCTATGATATAGTCCGACATTTCCTTTAAGGGACGGAGCATTTCTCTTTCTTTAAGTACAGCCTCGGCAACACTCACCTTTGAACCCGAGGACATAGGATGACGGCGTCTTGTTTCTTTATATCTTGTAACCAATTTGTCGTTGTTGGCATCAAGAAATAAAATCTTAAACTCACATCCCGACTGCTTAAGCTGATTAAGCGTAGGTATCAGCTCTTCAAACATCTTCCCGCCTCGAATATCGGCAACTATCGCCACCCTATCAAGTCCGGTACCGCCTCTTGTAGCCAACTCAGCAAAAGGTCTTAAAAGTGATGGCGGCATATTATCAATGCAGTAAAATCCAATATCCTCAAGAGCATTAGCGGTAATCGATTTACCCGCTCCCGACATGCCTGTTACAATAAGCAGATCCATACTTATCTCCCTTTACAAATAACTTCCGGCTCCAATTCCACACCGGTTTCTTTCAAAACTATTTCTTTAATGTGCTCTATAAGCTCTAATACGTCGCAGCAGGTTGCACCGCCCTTATTTATAACAAATCCTGCGTGCTTTTCACTAACCGAAGCGCCGCCGATTGTGTACCCCTTCAAGCCGCACTGCTCAATCAACGCACCTGCAAAGTGTCCTTCGGGACGTTTAAAGGTACTGCCTGCGCTTGGAAACTCCAACGGTTGCTTATCCTTTCGCCTCGAAATAAAGTCGTCCATGTTAGCTTTTATTGTTTCTTTTTCGCCGAAATTCAACGAAAATTGCGCAAAAATTATAATTTCCTTATTCTTTTTGAATACACTCGTTCTGTATCCAAGCTGTAATTCATCTGCATTGCGGGTAATAAGCTTTCCGTCGGGTGTTATGGATGTGCAGCTTGAAATAACCTGCTTAATTTCGCCACCGTACGCACCTGCGTTCATATAAACAGCGCCTCCGACGGTTGCAGGGATGCCCCATGCAAACTCAAGCCCTGAAAGCGAATTTTCAAGTGCTACCGAGCAAGCCTTAGAAAGCCTTGCCCCCGCTTTACAGATAAGGGTACTGCCGTCAACGGCAATTCGGTCATCACATATATGCAACACCGCACCGTCTATTCCACTGTCGCAAACAAGCAAGTTTGAGCCGTTGCCTATAACGGTAATCGGCACTCCCAACTCATTACAAGCACCTAAAATATCACCAAGCTTATCAGTGTCAGTAACATTAACAAAAACCTCGGCAGGACCGCCAACACAAAATGTCGTATGCTTACTCATAGGCTCATTTTCAAAAAATGATACGCCTAAAGCATTCAATTTCTGACATAATGCTTTAATTTTCATGGCCGTTCTCCTTAGTACTTAAAACTTTATCTGTAAATATTACCCAAATATGCCGCGCCGATAAGACCGGCATCGTTGCCAAGTTCAGCAGGCTTGATAACCGTCTGCTTATTAGCGTGTTTAGAATAAACCTGTGTAGCAACGTATTCTCTTACGGGGCCAACCAAGGTTTCGCCCTCTTTGGAAACACCGCCGCCTATACACAAAATTTCAGGCTGAAATATGTTTATCAAATTAGCAACACCACAGCCTATATATTTACAATATTGGTCAATTACCTCCTTGGCTGCCGCATCACCTTGACGCATAGCGTCAAACGAGGTTCTTCCGTCGGTCTTGCCAATGTCACCACCGACAATTTCCCACATTTTACTGTCTTTGTTTTTTAGCATACTTTCCTTTGTCTGACGGACAAGTGCATTGGCCGAAGCATATACCTCCCAGCATCCGTTTCTGCCACAGGTACATTTTATGCCATCCTTAATAACAACGGTGTGTCCAAACTCGCCACCCGAGAAATTGAAACCCGACAAAATCTTGCCGTTAACAATAATACCACTTCCGACACCCGTACCGAGCGTTACCGTCGCAAAATCGTTTGCGCCCTTACCTGCGCCTGCAAGCAGTTCGCCGTAAGCGGCGGCATTAGCATCGTTTTCAAAAAACACGTTTCGATTAAACTTCTGCTTTAAAACTTCACCTAAAGGAAAATTCTCAAAGCCTAAATTGTTAGAATAATAAATAAAACCTGTTTTAGGGTCTACCGTACCGGGTGTTCCTACGCCTACCTCGGCTATATCGTCAAGCGTCAGACCGGCCTTTTCAACAGCCATTGTTCCTGCCTTGTAAATATCCGCCGCAATTTCCTCTGCAGGTCTGGGACAGTTGGTTTTAACGTTAGCAAAGGATAAAACCTTATAGTCTTTGTCTACAACACCTGCTTTAATATTTGTTCCTCCAAGGTCAATTCCAAGATAATACATTTACTACACCCTTACTCTAAACTTTGAAAATTTTAAAGAAAAATATCGTTTTCATCGTCCTTGTTTTCGGTCACGTCATCCGACATACCAAGCCTTTTCAAAAGCTCCTGAGCCGCATTATAGCCCATCTTCTTCTGACGGTTGTTCATGGCCGCAACCTCAATAATTACCGCAAGGTTTCTACCGGGCTTTACCGGTATCGTAACCGACGGCACGTTAATATCCAAAATTTCGGTTGTCTGCTCATCAAGACCCATACGGTCATATACTCTTTCGGAGTTCCACTGTTCAAGGTTAATAACCAAATCAATTTTAGAGGTCAAATTAACAGCGCCGACGCCGAAAATTCTTCGGGCATTAATTATACCTATGCCGCGAAGCTCAATGAAATGACGGATATTTTCAGGAGCAGAGCCTACCAATGAACGCGAGGAAACTCGTCTTATTTCAACTGCATCGTCGGCTATAAGACGGTGACCTCTTTTAACAAGCTCAATTGCAGTTTCACTCTTACCGACACCGCTTTCACCCAAAATAAGCAGGCCCTCGCCGTAAACCTCTACCAAAACACCGTGCCTTGTAACACGCGGTGCAAGCTCAACGTTAAGGAAGGATATAAGCGAAGCCATAAAGCTCGACGTTGTATCAGAAGTACGAAGCAACGGAACACCGTTTGCTTTAGCCGCCTCAATCATAACATCGGTGACAGGAAGCTCTCGTGAAATAATAACCGCCGATGGCTTTTTGGAAAAGAACTCGTTCACACGGGCGTCATACTCTTCCTTCGAAAACTCATTAAGATAGCCTTCCTCACTCTTGCCTATGATTTGGATTCTTCCGTTATCAAAATACTCGTAAAAACCGCCTAACTGTAAGCCCGGTCGATTAACCTCAACGTTCGTGATGTAAATGTTCTCAGGCTCACACGGCAAAACGATAGTTTCAAGTTTAAAATTTTTAATTATTTTTTTCAACGATACAGAAAACGGTGAACTCATTGTTTATAATTCCCCCTAATTAAAAATCAATTATCAAAATATTCAAATTTATTATAACTTATATGTTTCAAATTTTAAAGAGAAATTTAACAAATAAATACAATTTTACAGATAATTATAATATTTTCTTAAAAATCACCAATACAATCTTTATAAAACCTTAAACCTCATTAATCAAATAACGTAAGAACAACTCACCTTTGCAAAATTGCAAAGGTGAGTTGTAAAATTCTAAAATTATTTTATTTTTTCCAAAAGTTCTTTTGCTTCTTCAATTGAAGTGGCAGTAAGCAACATTGAACCATCTGTTATAGCCTCATTAATATGTGGGTAAATATATGTGTCACCAACCCAAGTTTTAATTTTTTTATTAATGTTTTTTTCGGTAAAATAAGCAAAAATTTTCCTGCCATCCTCATTCATAGTTATTTTAACACCGCTCGTTGTACCATCCATGAAAACACTTGCTTCTAATATATGTTGGGAGCCTATTACTATGTTACCATTCTCATTTTCTATAACAAAGCCTTTAATTTCATTTGACTTATCAATATTTGATACTTCTTTTTTAAAATCCACCACTTTGTTAAAAGCAGAGCCATAATTTTTAATGCTTGTAACTATATTTGAATAATCAAAATTATACGCTACGGTTGAATATCTATAAAGAGGATTTGTTTCAATGCTTGTACTACCATCTTTAAAAACAATAACCGTATTATTAGTAGTAGTAGAATGATAATAAGGCGCAGAACCATAAAAATCAGTATATATAACAAATTCCACAATATATTCAATGTCGCCTAATAAGTACGAAAAGTTATCTTCAAAGCCCGAGTCGTTAATTTTAACAACACGAGTATTGACTATTTCGAAATAGCCATTACCTGCCTTGTTGATTTTATATGCCTCTTTCCAATAAGACAACAACGCTGAAACTGCCACGTCAGCAACTTTATATTGCTCTTCGTTTACATTCAAAATTTCATTATTATTAACATGCGTTTTATTTTCCTCAGATACAATCGATGAGGTGTTAGCGGTTCTGTCATTATCACGTTCATCATCATCTTCTTTATTCACCAACAAAAAAGTCATATATGAAGAAGTTATTACCAATAACACGGCAACAATCACACAAACTATTGTCAAAAGCACCTTTTTATTTTCCTTTTTCTTTTTAACTACTGGTGCAAGTTGTACTGATTTTTCCTCTTTTTTCACATCTGCAGCTTCAACCTTTAAAACGGCACTTCCACACGAATCACAAAACTTAGCGCTATCATCTAATTTCTTACCACATTTACTACAGAACATTTGAACACTATCCCCCTTTTTTTTAAATCAACTTAATTTATTTTGACAAACTTAGGTTGGTTATTTGTATAAGGCATTGCAAAATAAATTTTATCGTCAAGAACATTCATCATATTAAAATAATAATCTTCCACTTCATAAAGTTCCTGTAAATATTCAATATTAGAACCGTCCAATTTTGATTTGCATAAAACATTTTTCCTTTTTTCGTCTTCAATCTTAACTCCAATAATATAAAGGGTATCATCCTTAAAATTGATGTTTACCACTTCATCAAATATTTTCGCGTTTTTTATTTCTTTTACTTCACCTGTTTTAATATCAACAATTAAATATTCTACAGTTCCATAATTGTCTTTGGTTGCACTTAAATATAATTTGCCATTAAGCTCAAATCTAACCCAAGCATCATATTGGGACAAACTATCAAATGACTTTATTTCTTTATTTCCAAAGGTAACAAGGCGCAATCCTCGTTCAGAATACTGCGTTGTATAAACACCTTTTTCAGATACCCCTCGGGCATCCCTTATTCCAGTATTTTCAACTGACCAATCCTTATTGCACACAAACAAAGAATCTCCATTAATCGTGAAATAAAGCCTACCATTAACAATATTACAAAAAGCAAAATAATCATCTATGTTGTTTGCAATATACACTTCGGTTTTTCCTTTTGTTTCAATATCAAAACATACAATTCTTTCAAATTTTTCACCATTCGAATATTCAACGCAAACAATTTTCCCGTTAAAATAACACAAATCACCATAACTGCCTGCAACAAAAAGATTATTACTATTGTTCAGATAGATACCATTTTCCATATCGGAAAAATAAATATCTTTGTCTACGTTGCAAGACATACACCAAGCACTAAAATTAGCCTGAAGTTGATTGTTTGTCACATTGTTTTTATCCAACATTTGATTTAGTACATCTGACAATTCCCCATCATTTAAAAGTTCTTTTTCAGAACTTTGAACAGATGAATTGTTTTGTTTATTACCATTATCTGTATCATTATCAATCATACTAATCGCAACAAACACGCAAGAAGCAATTAATAATACACCCACCATCACACAAATAATACTTATGAGTGCCTTTTTACTCTTTTGCGTTTTAGGACTTTTATCTTCGTTCAACGCAACATTTTCTTTTGTAATTTTTTGTTCAACCCTATTGCCACATGAAGCACAAAAGCGTGCATTCTCCTGCACTTCTTTCCCACATTTACTACAGAACATTTGAACACCCCTATTTTAATTTCTCACAAAAAACAACCATGTATGAGAAACTGCTTTTTCATTAATTATAACATATTCCTTATCTTTTTCAACTTTTTTCGCAGAAAATCGAATTCATTTTCTATATTGAACAATTTATTGTTGAAATAAAGCCCTATTTGATATATAATCTTCTTTGAAATTAAAATCATAAAAACAAATTTTTTGTACAATAAGGAGTATGAAATTTTATGAAATTAGGTATCGTTGGATTGCCCAACGTTGGTAAATCAACATTATTTAACGCTATTACAAACGCAGGTGCTCAGTCGGCAAACTATCCCTTCTGCACCATCGAGCCGAATGTCGGTATGGTATCGGTTCCCGATGCAAGATTGGACAAGCTGGCCGAAATGTATAACCCCGTAAAATTCACCCCTGCCGTTATTGAGTTTGTTGATATCGCAGGTCTTGTAAAGGGTGCCTCAAAGGGCGAAGGCTTGGGTAATAAGTTCTTATCCCACATACGCGAGGTTGACGCTATCGTACACGTTGTACGTTGCTTTGAAAACGACGATATAATTCACGTCGAAGGCTCGGTTGACCCATCACGTGATATCGAAACCATTAACCTTGAACTTATCTTGTCCGACCTTGAAATCTTAGAGCGTAGGCTTGACAAGGCCAACAAGGCCTTAAAGGGCGACAAGTCGTATCAGGCAGAGGTTGATTTTATCAAAAAGCTTATCAGTGAGCTCGAGTGCGGCAAAACTGCCCGCGCAGTTGAGATTGACGAAAACGAAGCCGCAATTCTCTCAACCATCGAGCTTTTGACCTCCAAGCCCGTTATTTACGCCTGCAATATGAGTGAGGACGATTTTCAGGGCGGAATTGACAATAACGAGCGTTACAAGATAGTAAAAGAACAGGCAAAAGCCGAGGGTGCCGAAACGCTTCCCATCTGCGCTTCGCTTGAGGCAGAAATTGCCGAAATGGACGAAGAAGAAAAGCAAATGTTTTTAGGTGAACTCGGACTTGAAAATTCAGGACTTGACCGTCTTATAACCACCTGCTATTCCCTTTTGGGACTTATTTCTTATCTTACCGCAGGTCAGCCCGAGGTTAGAGCCTGGACCATAAAGAAAGGCACCAAGGCACCTCAAGCAGCAGGAAAAATCCACAGCGACTTTGAAAAGGGCTTCATTCGCGCCGAGGTTGTAAGCTTTGACGACCTTATTGCCTGCGGCAATGACGACAAGGCTTTAATAGCCGCTAAAGAAAAAGGATTGGTCAGAAGCGAAGGAAAAGAATACGTTATGAAGGATGGCGACATCGTTCACTTTTTGTTTAACGTATAAACAAAATTTGAAAGGCTTGATACCACAAAGGTATCAAGCCTTTTTTTATTCAACCGTTATTTCGTCCTTAATATTTTCATATATTGCCTGACCGATACCGTTGACATTGGTTATCTCCTCACACGAATTAAACCTTCCGTTAGTTTTGCGGTAATCAATAATTGCCTGCGCCTTCTTCTGTCCAATGCCGCTCAAGGTCATCAGCTCGTCTAAATCGGCAGCATTAATATTCACAAGCTTTGTTTGTGCTTCGCTCGAAGCATCAAGTGTTTGTACTTTTGAAGACGTGACATAATCAAAAGAGGTCACCGAAGCCGTGTCCTTGCTGCCAGAGAAGAAAAGCTTGTCACCAAAGGCAAAGACAACAATCATTACGGCGAATATAATAAACACCGCAAACAGTATTATCCTCTCAATTGTCGAATTTGCTTTTCGTTCAGACATATTTATCACCAAATTCAAATTAAGGACAGACGCCCTTTCAGCATCTGTCCTGTTAATTAATCTAAAACATAAATATTTACGTTTCTGACACCCCAACTACTACCACAGTTGCATTTGTCACCGGTAGGCAAACGAAGGTCAACAACACGACCGCTGCCGTTGTATGCAAAACCACCGGTGTCGGCTGCAATAGCGTAACCGTAAACCTTCTTACCGTCGGTTGATACAATATAAAGCTTTGTGCCGTAAGGAATTTGCTTAGGGTTAACCGCAACGTAACCGGGCTTTGCAGGAACACCTGTTGCAGTGGTGCTTCCGTCACACCTGCCACAATATGCCGAAGCCTTACCGGTAATAACCTTGGTATACTCTAACGGAATGCCATTGGCATCCAACTCAATCGGCTTTGACGGTGTAAGTGTAGAAATACAAGGTACGTCCTCATTTGTCTGCACAGCGTTACCGTTTGCATAATTATACTTTGTACCAATAGTTTCAACCTGAGCAACAGGCTGTTTGGTAATCTTTTCGCTCTGCTTTTCGGTACTCAACACAACGCCGTTAAGAACCTTTTTAAGATATACGATTTCCTTTTCACCGTTAGAGCCCTTTTTAACCGAGGTCTTACCCCTTTCAAGCTCTTTACTGTATACAGTCTTATAGCCGTGCTTTACAGACTGGGTAACGGTTTCGTATACATACTCAATCTCTACTTTTTCAACCGTAACGGTACCGTCATTAACGTCATCAAACAAGATATTGTTCTTGTTTTCGGTAACAACGCCGTCAATATAGGTTATAACATCCTCTGCAATCTCGCCTGCTGCAAGCTTGGACTCGGAAGAAATCATCTCGGAATACGAACGGTCAACCGTAATTACCTTATCATTACCGTCAACCGATGTTTCAATAACATCATCCTCAGACAAGCTAACGCCTGCAGAAAGCAGAATTTTTTCTGCATTCTTGCGGGAGCTTAAAACAGTGTATGTGTTGTCGCCGTCGACAACGGTATAGCTGTCCAACGACAAATACCCAGCAAGCAATGATATAATTGTCAAAAAGCAGAGTGCAAGTCTAACATATGTTTTCACAGAGACACTCTTTAAAAAACTTTTAAACTTAATCATAAACCTCTCCTAATTTATCGAAAATTTGCACACTAGAATTTACGCGCAAATTTTTACCGATAAACCAATTATATGAAAAATCCGTAATAAGTCAACCTTGCTATGTGCATTGCGTTTGTGCAAAATGACGAAAAAATGATTTTAAAATCCCAAAAAAAGATGTTACAAACTTGTAATTTTTTAATTTTTCGGGGGTTGTTAGGTAGGATTTTTGACGAATTTATTGTGCAACCATACAATTTTTTGTGAACGTTTTTCACATTTAAGGCTTCCCAAGGCATATTTTCGGTATAAAAAAGCCCAAAAGACATAAATAGCATTAAAATAATGCGAAATTTATGCCATTTTGGGCAAAAAATGATTGATTTTAAGTAAAAAAAGATTAAATTTTAATAATTTTTTCGGCCTCTTCCACCACTTTTTCAAAAAATTCATCCATAAATAAGTTGTTTAAAAGCTGTGGTGTTCTTCCCTTTTCTAAATCAAGCGCCAGTATTTTTTCTTTAAAAGCTTGTATGTTTTTTGCGGTCAACGTGCCAATATCGGATGGCGTCGAAATAGTCAATAACGGCAAAGCATATAATTTAAACCAGTCTTGTTCAACCTGTTGTTGCTCGTAGCCGTAAAGCTCTGACCACCGAGTTTCTTTGAAATTTTGAGGCGATATGCCTTTTTTATGCATAACTGCACAAAGCACCGCTTCAAAATACTTGTCCCACACAATATCGGTAACGATATGCAGAATATAACCCTTTAAATACGAGTTTTCATACTTATTGATATTATCATAATAAAACTGCTTTGCGTTTTGCAACCATGCGTCTAAATCGCGGTTGCGCAAATGCGCAGGCCAACGCAAAACCTTATCGGCGTGACCGTTCACATTAACGCTATCGGGACAAACGGCGCCGAGAAGTAACTGCGGCAGGTTGATATCATTATACTTTGAGCCAAATATATATGCGGCTTTTAAATGTGTTATCGGTCCCGGCATTTTGTCCCTCCCTTTAAGTTATAACAGATTATTATTTTTTGTCGGTTTTTTCGAAAAGGCTAGGCTCCTGTGACGGTTCTACATAATAGCGGTCGTATTTAGGATTTTCTTTTTTTGATTTGAGCAAACCTTTTACTCCCATATACAAAGCCGAGCTGACAATCGCCGTCAAAGGAATGGTGAGGAAAATACCAATACTTCCAACCAATGCCTGTAACAGCTCCTGTACTATTTTTTCACGGCTGAAAAGAGTTGTTAAAGACGAACTGTAAACCACCGAAAGCAAGGTTGCCGAAAGCTCACAGCCGATATAAGCCAAAACGAGAGTATTTGCCATAGTACCCATAATATCTCGACCTATGGTGATACCCGACTTCACTAATTTTGCGAAGGTTGGCTTTTCTATTTGGTCGTGCAATTCCTTTAAGGATGACGAAATTGACACCGAAACATCCATTACGGCGCCGACACAACCGAGGATTATTCCGGCAAAGACAAGTGCATTAAGGTCAACCTCAAAATTCTGATTAATATAAATAGTTTCTTCGGTTGTAATACCCGTTAAATTGAGAAATTGGAATGCCACTACCGTCAAAAGTCCCGAAACGATAACACCGCTCGAGCAACCGATAACGGCGGCAAGGGTTTTCTTATTATATCCGTTTGTAATAGGCAATGTCATTACCGTTATATATATACAGGTAACGATAGACCACAGATAGATATTGTGCTGCGAAAGCACCGACGGGACGAAAACAGTAAAGACAGCAAGACAAGTAAAGGTCAACGAAATAATTGTATTTACGCCTTTAAATTTACCGAAAACCAAAACAAGTAAAACAAAAGCAATGCCCAGCACCCACAACGGCACAGTTCTATCAAAATCGTGCAAATACCAGTCGTACTCACCCTCATAATCGGCAGCAATAAGTATTTTATCCCCTACCGTAACCTTTTGCAGAGGCGCGGCATCATAAGCAGTGACCGACTCGTAAGCAGTAACGGTCTTGCCTTTGTTCTCACCGTTTGTAATTTTACACTCAAAAACAAGGGTATAATTATCGCCAATATACTCACCGTCAATAGTTTCCTGCTCGGTTTCCTCTTTGACTATTTTTGTTACGGTTGCAGTACAGGCACCATCATCATAGCCGCCTAAAAACATAGTTTCTTTATCATATACAGCCTTATGACCAACATAAAGCAACAATGCCGAAACGGCAACGGTTATTACATAAAGTATTATATTTTTACGGTTTTTATTAAGCTTTTGAATTAAAGAACGGAACATAAAAACACCTCTTTTGTATTCTATCACCCTTTAACAATATTTTCAACAAATTAAATGAATTTAAAAAACTCTTTATTTTTTCTGAAAACTGTGATAATATATCACTTGCAAGCGAACCAGACGGCCGCGGAAGTTTTTTCTTCTGAGGAAAGTCCGGGCTTCGAAGGGCAGGATAACGGCTAACGGCCGCCGAGGGTGACCTTAGGGAAAGTGCAACAGAGATATACCGCCGCATAAGCTTGTCTTTTGACTTGATTGTGTTTTACACAGCCTTATGCGGTAAGGGTGGAAAGGCGAGGCAAGAGCTCACCGACTGGCAGGAAACTGTGCAGTCCTGTAAACCCTATCCGAAGCAACATCAACTACGGCTATACACTTGCCCGGTGTGCCGTGACAGATGGCGTGAGCTTTGCGGTAACGCAAAGCCAAGAAAGATGGTCGTCTAATACAGAACCCGGCTTATAGATTCGGTTGCTTTAAAAAACCACTTACATTAAAGTAAGTGGTTTTGTTTTTTATAAATTAACACCTCAAAATGCTTGGACATATAATATTTATGGAGGTGTAAAATATGAGAGTTCAAAATTTTAACTGCAGAAGTAGCTGTTTGATTTTAGCCTTTGCGGCAAGCATTGTTGTCGGTATTGTGGGTGCAATACTGCAATTTACCGCTATTATCACGGTTACTCCTGTTTTTTATTGGGTAACATTCGGTATTGCCGTTGCATTACTTGCAATCCTGCTTATTGCATCACTCACACATGATGACTCGGCCTTGCAAAATTATTGCTGTTCGGCACTTACCGCTTTAATAGCAGGTATTTTAGGAACAATTTTACTGTCTGCCATTCTTTTGGCTGTTGGCTTTGCGGCAACAAGTGTGCTTGGCGCTATCGTTCTCGGCGCTTTACTCGCTTTCTTTACGCTGGCACTGACCTCTATCGCCTGCATTGTCAAAAGCTGCGGCAGTATTTCCTGCTAAAACAATCTGACCCATCTTAATTATATTCACAAATAAAAGGCTATCTGATAAGATAGCCTTTTTGTTATCTTAATAATTCCTGAATATCTTCCATAATTCCGCCAACTGTTCTTGCCGCTTTGCCGGTACGTTTGCACAGTTTTTTATTTTTATCGCACAGGCATTTAACCGAGGCGGCAACTGCAATACCTGCAACCATACCCGTTCCGACACCCTTAATAAAATTCATTCCGTTTTTCATTGTTTTCACCTTCCTTTTTTGCCTTTATTTTATTATTCCCAATCAGGTTGTTTTATACTAAATCGAAATGTCTGCCAACCGCAAAATTCCTTTTAAAACGCGGTCGTATTTTTCTTTTTCTGACACATAATCAAGGTCTGAAAAAGGAGTGCAAACTATTGCACCGCAAAGCGACAGTGTCTCAAGATTTTTTAGCGTTATTGCGCTATACGTTTGCTCACACATACCTAAAACCAATTTTTTCTTAAATTTCAGCATTACGTCTGCCGCGCGGGTTATAAGCGTATTACCGCTTGAGGTGGCAATTCTACCCAAGGTTGCGGTAGAGCAAGGTAAAATAAGCATACAGTCGGCATCATTTGTATTGTTGGCAATGGGCGCAAAAAAATCGTCATTGCCAAATCGTACCACATCAGCTCGACGACGCAAAAAATCATAAAGTGACTCGTTACACTCATGCTCAAACATCTTACAGCCGTTTTCACTCGCCACCACGCAAACCTCGTGCTTACGCATTATTAAATCGATAGTTTTCTTTGCCAACGCAGTACCACACGCGCCCGTTATACCAAGTATTATCTTCATAAAATCACCGTTTTCATTTTCGTTTGCCAATATATTTATGCCGCAGACAGTGTTTAATATTCATAAATAAAAACGCAAGGCTTTAACCTTGCGTTTTTAAATTTATTTTATTTAAGAAAAGTAATCGACTGTCCTGCCTTCTGGAAAATCTGCACATAATCGATGGTCCACTCATTTTTGCCGTTGTACCAATAATCTGCATTAAGGTCAGGAGCCATGTTACCATACCCATCGTCTTCCTCTTCATTTTCCTTGTTTGCACCAACCGAGAGGCTTAAAATAAGGTGATGCTGTTTTGTTTTATAGAGATACTCTGTTTCGGTACCTGCATAATGGTATCTTGTGGTTTCATAACCGTCAAGATAGAAAACGATATCTTCGTCTCCCCAATCACAAGAAATGTTGTGGAACTGCTGACTCATAGAGTTCTCAAATTCACGGTTCTTGTAGGGACCTTTCCAATATTCCTCAAACGAATAGACCTTGTTTTCACGCAAGACCATGTTCCATATAACTGGGTTATCCTTTACGGCAGTACCATTTTTAGTATATTCATGAATAACGTTCATATAATAGTCAGCATAGCTCGGACACTCCATAATATCGAGCTCCATATATTCGTCGTTACCAACGTCACCGAATACCCAGAAGCAATGCCACAGACCAGCGCCGTCGGCAAGCATTGAGCTCATCTCAAAGAAGCCACCGATAAACTGAATAGAGCTGGCGGTATCCATCCAAGTACCGTAGAAGTTCTTATCGTCATAGGAAGCTGCGTGGATAACATTTCCTGCCTCTACACGCAAGTTTTCTTCTTTGTTTGAACGCCATGTAGTCATTCCGTACCAAGAGCCCTGATAGGTTTCGGCACGATTACGAGTCTGCCAAACATCAGTATTGAAGCTTTCGAACTCATCGGTCCATACAAGCTTATACTCACCTACCGAAGTATCGTACTTATCGCTCTCTGCTTTAACGGTCAAATTATTTTCTGTTTCAAGCATTTCTAAAAATCTTGTTACGGCGTAAGCGTTTGAATAGTTTCTGCCACCGTTAAGGTACACGGTGTTACCGGTGCTTGAAATGCTGTAGGTTTCATAATCCTTTACAGAGGTAACACCGTCACGGTTACAATTACCGATAATAATTTCTTTATCATTTGCAGCGGCAACGTTATCTCTTATAATATCGAGCTTAAAGCCGGTTTTGTTATATATAGCATCCCTGAACTCGTTTACGCGTTCAACAACGTAATAAGAAATATTGTAACGAGGAAGAACAAGTGTATAAGCGCCTATACTGTTGCCGTTGATAGACATAGCAGCACCTTTGTCCATTTTAGTAACCAAAGCATCAGAGGATATTTTACCGGTTGAGCAAAAATCTGCAACAAACTTGTCTACCGCCAAAGCCAAGCTTTCGTCAGAGCAACCGTAAACAACAACCTTGCCGTTGACACAGCAAATTATGTAGTCATTATATCTGCCGCCGCCGAATGAAAGAAGCATATCCTTGGCTGCTTGAGTTTCGGGACGATTGGTTTTACCAACAAGAACCTCTTTAGCCGTAACTTCGGTAGAATCGTCAGAGTTGGTAATTTTTCCCTTAGCAACATCCTTGATTTGCTTAAAAATCTTAGTAGCCAGTTTAGCACAATCGCCCTCAGAAGGACGAACGATTGAAAAACCGTCATTACCGAAATCGATTGTCACAACCGGACCGGAAACATTCGGGTTTGTACTTGGAGCACTTGCAACAATGCCGGCATTTGAGTCGGTGCTTGAGGTACCACCCGAGCCTTTACATCCGCCAAAAACAGCCACAAGCATCAGCACAACAGTAATAATTGCAACTAATCTTTTCATAACTTTCTCCTTAAATATATTATCATCTATGTTAAGTATACTGTGAATAAAACAGAAACGCAAGGTTATTTTCGATTTAAAATCAGTAAGATTCGATTTTTTAAATTTGACAATACAAAATCATTTATAAGACAGGCAAAATTCAATTCGGCTTCACATAAATATATGGCAGATAATGTTTTAAGGGTGAGTTTGATGTTTTTTTCACTTATTATGCAAATAATTCCTAATCTCATTTACTTTTTTCTTCATGCCACCTCTGCCGGCTC
>JAZRNK010000106.1:0-2638 GCA_045648145.1 Acutalibacteraceae bacterium
TATAGCCGCAGGTGTTGCCATGACGGTTGTGTTAAGGTTTGTTTGTCACGTGATTTCGGGCGGTATTTTTTGCGCCTCGTGGAGTGAGTGGGAAAACGTATGGGCTTACTCGGTTTGCTACAACGGAGCATATATGTTGCCCGAGTTGATTTTAACGGTTGTAACCACAGTGATTGTATTCAAATTACCACAAACTAAAAGGCTGATGAACGAAGCATAAAAAAAGAGCGAAGCTGTTAGGCTTCGCTCTTTTTAATTAATGTGTTTTTTTCGATGATTGTTTCGGCCTTTTTGACTATTTCACACGCGGTGTCATGACCGTGCAAGGAAAGACGAGTTTTTTCTTTGCCGTGAGCGCTAAGCTGGGAGTAAAGATTAAAAACGGTCGACGGACAGAAGTTTTTGTAGTCGGTGCTTTCCAATTCAAATGTAAAGGCTTCGCTTTTGACGGCAGTGTCACAAAGAGAACGCACCATATTATATGTATACACATCCGAAATTTCGCAAAGTTTTTTATAAACCTGCTCATTGTGTTCACGGGCGGTTTTTAACACCTCATCGACGGCCATTGCTTCCGGCTCGGTTTCATATACCGTCGGGTTTTTTATTTCACTTTTGCCCAACAGATAATCACAGCTTACAGAATAGTATTGAGAAAGCCTTAACAGAAAATCAAGACCGCATTCACGTATACCATTTTCATAGTGTGACAAAAGAGCAGGTGAAATACCAAGTTCACTTGCTACCTTTTTTTGTGATAAACCTTTTTGACGACGCAGATTTGAAAGTATCTGCGGAAATTTACACAACATTTTTAAAAACCTCTCTTGAAATTATAGAGTAGTGGTACTATTATAGTATAAAGGAAACCAATTGTAAATTGATAATATATACAAATAGTATACCTAAATTTAGTGCATATTTAAAGGTTTTCGGTGCTTTTTGGCTTGAAATTCGCTTTAAGTGTTGCGCGGTGTCGCTTAAAATATACACGGAGGATATTTGATGAAAACATATAAAATTCATTTTATAAGGCATGGTCTTACCGAGGCAAACGCTGACGGAAGATATATAGGTGTTACCGATTTGCCATTGTCGTCGGTTGGTATTGACGAGCTTTCGGCGCTTAAAAACGAGGGTTTAACCCCAACAAGTGAGATAGTATTTACAAGCCCTTTGAAAAGATGCGTGGAAACCTGTGAAATACTTTTCCCTGCCGTTAGCCCTATTATTATAGATGAGTTAAAAGAATATAACTTTGGTAAGTTTGAAAACAAAACCGCAGTCGAGCTTGAGCAGTTACCTCAATATACCGATTGGACGTCGGGTAGAATTTCCTGTCCGCCAAATGGTGAGGATTCGGCTGAATTTACTAAGCGAATTTGTTTGGGATTAAACAAAATCATAAGAAAAATGATGGAGCTGCAGGTTTTTGAAGCCTCGGTTGTGGTGCACGGCGGAGTCATAATGTCGCTATTTGCGGCAACTGCATTGCCCCGTCGCCGTATGGTTGAATGGACCTGTGCCCCCGGTGGCGGTTATACCGTAAGGGTAACGCCGTCGCTTTACGGTCGGAGTGGCATTATAGAGGTTGTGGACACCGTGCCGTCGTCGTTTAATGGTGAGGATGAGTTAGACTAAAACAAAAGCCTCGCTTTAAAAGCGAGGCTTTGCTTGATTTTATTCACTTTTCAAGGCACGCTCTAACCAGATAGAAGCAATATCCATAGCGTTGTAAAGGCCGTGCTTTTCACTCTGTTTAACGATACGGTCCTTCATTTTAAGTTCTTGGTCGGATAAAAGTAACTGAACTGTTACTTTGTCGGCGACTTCGGTGCCGCCCATATCCTTAGTAGAGTTGATTTTAAGCATAATAATATACTTATCAGCAGTATCGCCATAATAAATGGTGTCGCCGCTACGTACCATGGGTTTACCCTTATATGTTAAAAATGCCTGGTCTGCCATTTTTATCTCTCCGTTTCACAATATTTTTTAGTATTATACCATAAGTTTTACCAACTGTAAAGACTTTTAATATCCAAAAAGAAAGGATAGTTTTATGAAAATAGTTATAACTGATTCTGATACCGTTACCTTTGGCAACCTGTCGCTTGATATGTATAAAAGCTTTGGTGAATTGACTGTTTACGGTCTTACTCCGCCGGAATTGTTATGTGAGCGTATAAAGGATGCTGATATGGTTTTATGCAACAAGACACAGATAACGGCCGAGGTTATGAAGTGTGCCAAAAACTTGAAATATATAGGTCTTTTTGCGACAGGATACAATAATATTGACGTAAATTATGCAAATAGCCATGGCATTACCGTTTGTAACGTACCGGGATATTCTACCGAGGGTGTGGCTCAGCATACCGTTGCGTTGATGTTGGCAGTTGTAAACAGAATAGGCAAATATAATAAGGTTTTAGAAGAGGGCAACTGGGACGTAATAAGAGAGTTTAAAGGCTTTCCATTGCCTATGCTTGAGCTTAACGGCAAGACACTTGGTATTATAGGCTATGGCGCTATTGCGCGACGTGTAGCAGATATAGCCAAAGCCTTTAATATGAGGGTAATCGTTGTCAATCGCAGTACCGTTTCGGATACGACGGTAACTCAGGTTTCGCTTGAT
>JAZRNK010000107.1:0-5886 GCA_045648145.1 Acutalibacteraceae bacterium
AGCGAGGCTTTGGCCGAAAAGGGTTATTCCTTCCTCTCTGCCGAGGCGGCTTATGTTCCTTCTACCGAATCTGCCATTGACGATCCCGAGCAGATAGTTAAGATGGAAAAGCTTCTCAGCATGCTTGACGAAAACGACGACGTTCAGAATGTTTGGCACAACTGGGACGCCCCTGCTGATGCTGAATAATTTCGACAGAAAATGACAGATAAATATTTACACTTGCTTTTTTAGAAAAGTGTGTTAAAATATAGGTGTATCAGGTAACTGAAATATTTTGGACGGAGGTGTGACATATGGCATACACTATTACTGATGCTTGCATCCAGTGTGGAGCATGTGCAGGTGCTTGTCCTGTAGAAGCTATTTCTGAGGGTGACGACAAGTTCGTTATCGATCCTGAAAAGTGTATTGATTGTGGCTCCTGTGCTGACGGTTGTCCTGTAGAGGCAATTCAAGGCTAATCAAAACCATACATAACCGAAGAGCTTGGCTCTTCGGTTTTTGTTTTATTGCAAAAGAAAACCGCCGAAGGTTTAGCCCTCGGCGGTTTTTACTTTTATTCTTTTATAAGCACCTTTTCAATTTTACCAATAACCATATAGTGATAATCGCCGTCCTTGTACCAGCGTAACGGCTCTTTATCAATAAATTCGTTTTCATTTAGCCTGTCGACGTACTGTTTTTTGCAGATAAGCACAAGCCGTGCCTGTTCAAAGTAAACCGTGCCGTCGTTAAAGACAGGGGTAAGACCGGTCAGAGCGGTTTTGTCACAATCTCGGCCTGATTTTGAGCCGCAGATTTTGTGTATTTCTTTATTTTCTCCATAAAAGCTCAATGAGAAATAATCGCTTTTGTCTACAAATTCCATTGTGTAGCGCTGGGGCCTAATCATAGCTATAACGCTGTCATTACCCCACATTTCACCCATAAAGCCCCAGGATGCCGTCATCATATTATAACCGTTTTGGTCGCCTGCCGAAATAAGTATATATTCTTCCGAAATTGCCTTTATTAAATTATCCTTAATATCCCTTGCAGAAATTTCCTTAAACAAAGTAATCACCCTTTTAAATTCGCCTTTGGCGGTCAAGATTAACAAATAAATACTACTACATTTTATTCCTTCTGTCAACAAAAGAGAATAGCTAAGTTTTTAACGGTTGATTTGTAGTGGTAAATAACAATATTGTCCTATTTTTTGACATTACTGTCACTTTACGAAAAAGGGTTATATATAGTACAATTAATATGTATCCAAATGTATGTTTGGATAATAGTACAAAAAAAGAGGTGCTTAATTTATGATGATGGATTCGGTGTTACTCAGTTCGTTGCACAGAGTTTTTCCTGACAAATGTCCGGTAGAAAGTGCAATAACCGAAGTATCTGCATTCCAGAACGAGCCTATGTCTTTTCAGATGGCGTACAAGCTTACAGACCCTGAATTTAAGACCTTGCCGTTCTTTGTCGAGATCGAGTCGGACATTGACGTTTCGCTGTTTTCGGTTGAGTATGTTCCGGTAAAGCATACCGAGCACAAAATGATGAAGGAAAATCCCAAGCCGGGCCTTTTCCCCGATATGCTTATTGAAAAGAAGGTTAATCCTGAACGTATAAAATCGGAGCAGAGCTGGCAGACCGCCAACTATGAGAAGGACGACGAAAGACTTCTTAATTCTTCGTGCGATGCTTGGCAGTCCTTGTGGCTTATCGTAAACCGCAAGCAAAAGACCGTAAAGCCGGGTAAATACACCGTAACGATAAGATTCCGTACCCGTGGTAAAGAGAGAGTTGCTGCAGAGCAGACCATGACCGTTAATATTATCGGTGCTAAGCTGCCCGCACAGAAAATGATGTATACCAACTGGTTCCATTGCGACTGCCTTGCCGATGCTCACGAGGTTGAAATTTTCTCGGAAGAGTTCTTCAAGATTATGGAAAACTATGTATCCTTGGCAGTAGAAAACGGTATGAACACCATTTTGGTGCCTGCATTTACTCCTGCTCTCGATACTCCTATCGGTCATTACCGTAAGGAAGCGCAGCTTGTAAAAGTCACCGCCGAAAAAGGTAAGTACAGTTTTGACTTCTCATTATTAAAGCGCTTTATCAATATATGCCAAAAATGTGGAATTAAATATTTCGAGCACGCACATTTATTTACACAGTGGGGTGCAGGTCGTGCTCCAATGATTATGGCTACCGTCAACGGCAAGTATAAGAGAATTTTCGGTTGGGACACCTTTGCTAAAGACAAGAAATATCCTGCCTTCTTGCGTCAGTATCTCCCTGCTTTGATTGAGTTCTTAAAGAGTGAGGGACTTGACAAGAAATTCTTCTATCACACCTCTGACGAACCGCACACTAACGATTTTGAGCGTTACACTCACGCCAAGAGCATTATCGACGAGTACCTTAAGGATTATATGAGCGGTGACGCTTTGTCGCTTTATGAGTACTACGAAAGAGGCCTTGTTCAGACACCTATCGTTGTTACCAGCTCGATTGAGGATTATTACGGAAAATGTGACAATTTGTGGGCTTACTACACCGGTGAGCAGTATGCAGAAGGACTCAGTAACCGTCTTATCCTTAACACACCTGAATACAACCGTATTATCGGCTTACAGCTTTACTGCTATAACATCAAGGGCTTCTTGCATTGGGGTTATAACTACTATTATGACCGACTTTGCGGTGGCTTCTTTGATCCGAAGTGGGACCCCTGTGGCTACAACAACCACGCAGGTACGTCTTATTTTGTATACCCCGGCAGACACGGTACTGCTTATCAGTCTACAAGACAGCGTGTGTTTGGCGAAGCATTGTTAGATGTTCGCGCACTACAGCTACTTGAAAAGAAGCGTGGCAGACAGTTCTGTATGGATTTGATTGAAAAGCATTACGGCAAAGTAAACTTTAAAACAAATCCCGAAAGTCCCGAAAAGCTTTTAAACTTCAGAAAAGCCGTTAACGACGCTATTGCCGAAACGCTTTAAGAGGTTTTTAGTTATAAAAATTTTTGAAAGGATGTAATTTGTAATGGAAAACATCAATCTTATTCCTGCTTCCGAATTAGGAAAAGGCAGTAACATCAAACTCGAGGTTTGCGAACACGAAGTTGATATGTACTGGAAGGTCGCTATTGAGGTTCTCGAGATTATCGAAGAGAACAACAAGAAAGGCGAACCTACCGTTATGGTAGTTCCTTACGGACCTCTCGGCCCCTACGCAAGACTTGCTTACCTCGTAAACAAGTATCGTATCTCTCTTAAGAACTGTGTGTTCATTAACATGGACGAGTATCTTAAGGATGAGAAAACCTACGTTGACTACAACGATCCGTTGTCATTCAGAGGCGGTATGGACCGTACCTTCTACTCACGCGTTGACGATGAGCTCAACGTATTACCCGAAAACCGCATCTTCCCCGAGCCCGGTAAAGAAGGCCGCGTTCTTGAAATCATCGAGAAGTACGGCAAGCTTGACCTCGCTTTCGGCGGTGTTGGTATCAACGGCCACTTTGCTTTCAACGAGCCACCCGAGCCGGGTGAGGAGTGCACCAACGAGGAATTCTTGAACCGTGCAACCCGTACCCTCAAAATCTCAAGAGAAACCAGAACAATCAACGCTTATATGAACTGTGGTGCAGACCTTAAGGCTATTCCCGACTGGTGTATCACTGTTGGTATTAAAGAAATGTTCATGGCTAAGAAGGTTCGTATGTGTATGCCTCGTGACTGGAACGCAGCTGCTCTCCGTCAGGTTCTCCATGGCGAAGTTACCTGCAAGGTTCCTTGCTCACTCTTCCAGAACCATCCTGATGCTAAGCTTTATGCTGCAGCAGTTGCTACCAAGAGCCCGATTCCTGAGATTGTTGTATATAACAAATGAGTAAAATTACATTAATTAAAAACGCTAAAATCGTTTTTCCGAAATCAGTAAAACAAGGTTCTTTATTAATCGAGGACGGAAAAATTAAGGACGTGGATTTTCAGGGCAACACACCCACAGGAGCCGAGGTTATAGATGCTAACGGCAGCTATTTGATGGCAGGCTTTATTGATATTCACGTTCACGGTGGCGGTGGCGCCGATTTTATGGATGCCACCCCCGAAGCGTTTGAAACGGTTGTTTGTGCACACCTAAAGCACGGCACGACTGCTTTGGTGCCGACCTCTATGACGGCAACTAAAGAAGACCTTATGGAGTTTATGAGAGCCTATAAGGAATTTATGTCGAGAGAAAGCAACGGCGCGAAAACGTTGGGACTTCATTTTGAGGGACCGTATTTTTCGGGTGCCAACGGCAAAAGCCGTGGCGCACAGCCTGGCAACCTTCTTCGCGATGTTGACGAACAGGAAATGCTCGATATTATCGACGTTTTCCCCGGCGCTATCGTAAGATGGGATGCTGCTCCCGAGCTTCAAGGTGCCAAAACCTTTGCAAAGGTATGTAAAGAAAACGGAATTAAGTGTTCGGTAGCACACACTCAAGCAACCTCGGAGGAAACACAGCAAGGCTTTGAATACGGTTTTTCTCACGTAACCCATTTTTACAATGCGGTTACCACCTACCGTAAGGAAGGCCAGAAGGTTTTAGCCGGCGTTGTTGAGGCAACCTACTTAAACTCTGACGTTTCGGTTGAGCTTATCTGTGACGGCAGACACATTCCGCGTGACGTTCTTCGTCTTGCACTTAAAATTAAAGGTCCCGAAATGGTTTCGGCCATTACCGATGCTATGCGTATTGCGGGAACCGACGCTATGTCGGGAAAATTAGGCAGTCTTAAAAACGGTACCGACGTTATCGTTGATGACACGGTAGCAAAACTGCCCGACCTTTCTTCCTATGCAGGTAGTATCTGCACTATGGACAGAGCGTTAAGAGTGCTTTATAAGGACTATGGAATTTCGTTGCCTGATGCTTCGGTAATGCTTTCCTTTGCCCCTGCTAAAACCTTGGGTCTACAGGATATTAAGGGAACTATCGCCGAGGGTAAGGATGCCGACCTTGTTATCGTTAATGAGGATATGCAGGTTACCTCTGCTTTCATTGAAGGCAAAAAGATGTTCTAATTTTAAACCCGATTGTCTTGCGACAGTCGGGTTTTTGTTTACATGTTTTCAAACGTATGATATAATTAATAAAAAGCGCTTTGGGTGATAATGAGTGAAAATTCCTTTTTATTTAAAAGTTATCAATAAAACATCCGTCGAAGTTGATGCAGGGTACCAAGAGACAATTAATAGACTACGAGAGCTCTCGTGCGGTTGTACTGAAACCGATGCTGTTGGTCGTGATTTGTATTTTTATTGTGATGAAAACGGCAAATTTCACTATTATTCCCTTACTAGATACAGAAGAAGCACAACAGAAGCAATGAGAACAGCTTATGTAATGGGCGAGGTTGTTTTCGACAAAGGCAAAACAAGGGTTGATATTTACTCTGTCCTCGACCGTTCAGCCAAATATTTTCTCTATTTTAACTGGGCTTTTGCAAGTATTATATTCCTTGGTTTGTTGGCGTTTTTAGTGTTCGCAAAGATAAACGGACTAGCTTTTGGCATTTCAGATTGGCGTTGTTTGATTTTGGCTATTGTTGGAATTATATCTGTTTTTGTGGCAGTTTTTAGACACGAAAAAGAAGGTGACAACATTTTACCTGATTTAGAGACTATGGAAAAAGACATATTAAAAAGAATAAACGCTGTAGAGCGTTGGGATGAATAAAATTCAATTAAATTGATTGTAAAAAGCCGTTCGGTCACATTGACAAAACGGCTTTTATAATGTATAATACATATAAGCTTTTACATGACTGACGGATTTCGCGGTTAACCGCGGGGGAGTGTAAAAGGCAATAGCCGACCGTCTGGGCAA
>JAZRNK010000108.1:0-5960 GCA_045648145.1 Acutalibacteraceae bacterium
ACACGCACAAGCGGTTTCGGAGTGTTTAATGTTATAGGAACAAGACGTGAACCAAAACCCGCTGCAATAAAAATTGCCCTCTTAACACGATAAGGCTCCAACGCGGCAATTCCTTCTTCTGTTATGCCGTTTTCGTTAATATATCCTTGTTTTGTAAGCTCGGCCACTACGCGATTAACAGAACCAACCGACATGCCACAGCCCTCTGCAATTTCACGTTGGGATTTTTTGTTTTTGCTTTTTTCAAGATAGGTCAAAACGTCAAAATGTTTTCTTGGCAAATCCAAACTGTTCATTTCACAACCCACTTTCTATTGTTATAACACTTCAAAAATGAAAATTGAACAAAAAAATAACAAAATAAACGCAAAAAGCGTTCATTTTTTACTATTATACATATTTTTTTGAGCATTGTCAATCTTTTATTATATTATCTCATAATTCATAGCTATTACTCCCCTAATGTAAAGCTTAATAACACTATTAAAAGACACTTGACAATATTAAAGTCCTTTAGTATCTTAAATATTAGATTGGAATTTTAACAAAAGGTTTCAATGAGAAAGTTAAATGTGTATTTGTCTATAAATAAAAGGAGATGTCTTATGAAAGAGTACCCGTTAGTTTCTGTCTATACCTGTGTTTATAATGGCGCAAACACGATTATGCGCGTTTTTGAGTCAATGCGCAATTTAGACTACCCCAACATTGAACATATAATCGTCAATGATGGTTCTTTTGATGATACCGAAAAAATGGTAGAAGAATATATCAATACCGTTGCTTTCCCTGTAAAATATCATAAAAAAGAGAATGGCGGTAAGCATTCAGCACTTAATAAAGCATGGGAACTCGCAGAAGGAGAATTTATGATTCAACTGGATGCGGATGACAAATTGCTTCCTCATTCAATTAAGTTTTTGGTAGATACCTATTACCAGATTCCAGAGGAAATCCGCGGCGAGTATTGGTGCGTACACGGCAGATGTGTAACACAGCACGGAGACTTTGTCGGGGATAAGTATCCGGAAGAGATCAACTGTGGGTCTTGGAAAGAAGCGGGTGAAGAGGCTAGAAAATACGGTGGTGAAAAAATAGGCCTACAGGTAAGAAAATACCTCTGTAAGTATAAGTTCCCTGAGGTTAAGGGTGTTTCACACATACCGGAGACAATCGTTTGGCATCAAATCAACAAAGCGTATGGCACATGGTACACTAATGAGGTCGTACGTATTTATTATGTGGGTGAAGGCGGAAATCTAACAGACAAAAGAACTCGCCGAAACCAGTTTGGGCAATCATGCTATTATTACAAATGGCAACTCATGCACCCGCAGTGGTATCCCGGAACATTCAAGAATCTGGTGCTTTATTCTCTTGAATATTTTATTTCAGATAAAAAGTTTAGAAAATACAACCCCTATCTGAAAGATCTAAAGCAACACAGAATCATATTATCACTGCTTTGTTTGGCTACATATCCGGGTGCGTTTGTTTTTAGAAAACTGAAACACATCCGCTGACAAGATGTGAAAAGAGATGACTGTTTAGTCATCTCTTTTTTGCTTAGTTAATATAAATCTTTTCCTTTAACAAATAACAACGTCACGTTTTTTTATATTTAATGTTTTATACAAGGGAATTTTTATAACCGTTTATAACGTTTTTGATTGTGGAGCCGGATTTTATACCGTGATATACTTGTGAAGAACGCCAACGGTCAGTATTGATGGATTGGTCAAATCCGTTGAAAATATTAGAGTCGTAGTCATTACATTGAGATGTACCGTGGTAAAGCTCGCCAAGCTGTTCCCATTTTGTAGCTCCGTCGGCATCGGTAACCTGCGTAAATACTCCAACGTAAACGTTTTTAATTGAAGACCAAACTCCGGCATTCGACAAATCATCAGGGGTCATATAAATCGTCATTTCCGATTTACCGTCACCGTCTAAATCCTCTTCCTTGATCATACAGGTTAAGTTCGTTTTTACAAGTTCACCTATTTCGGGGTCGGTAAGCATAAGATGTAGATTTCCATCAAACAGTTCGTCTAAAACCTTAGTGTCATTGCTCGAACTTCCGACAACATTTCCTACATAAGCACCCGTGCTACTGCTCTGGTCCATAATGCCATCGAGTTTTGAGTGCAGCTCAGGTGTGTTCAAAATCTTTTTGAATGCCTCGAGCGCGCCGTCAACAGGCGAGGTGAAGTGCTCAGGGTCGATATCGGCAAAGGGTTTAAACACAAAATTCAGCATCGAATTCAATGTTGCATTAGAAAAATCGGTGGTGTTTTCGGCAAATTTAAAGGTTATTTCATATTGATATTTTTGTTGTGCAGGAATTCTCGTTACATCATCTGCCATCACACCGTCAACCGTGTACGGACGCTTAAGATTGGTCAAAGTATAGGTGATATTTGCGTTATCATATCCCGAAGCAGTACTAACAACTGCGTCAAAGCCCTGCTCAACAGAGGTGTTGTTGAAAACGGTAATACGAAAGGTTAACTCGGTGCCCTTTGGTACGGTTACGGAGCTTGTCAATATATTATCGTAATAGGTGGCATTTGAGTAAGTGCCGCTTCCCGAAAGATAATCAACCTCGGTGATGTAAACCATTTCGGGATAACGAAAGCCTACCGGCGTAAACTGAAAGTCCGTAGTTTTAGGGCTAGCCTTATCTGTGGCATATTGCCAAGTAGCCCAAACTCCGCCTACCGAAACGATTAAAACAAAACAAAGTAAAATGGGCAAAAAACGCTTAATCATTTAGCCCACCCCTTGTTGAAAGAACGGTTGCTTCTGCATCGAAATCTGAATTATCAGAAAGTTCTTTTTCAAGTTCGATTTTTGCTAAACGTATTTTTGCTTCATTTTCAAGTTTTCTTTCAAGAATAGGTGTAACAATTATCGCAAACAAAATCAAGATTATACAAAGCCAACCCGCAGGAGACTGCATAAACAAAATAAAGCTGCCGACGAAAGGTACTCGCTCACCATTGTATATCCCCTGCATTTGACTATATAACACGGGGAATTGGTCAGAATTTAAAACAGCGTCGCCCTGAAGCAAGAAATGACGACAGTCAGGGTGCTTTTCGTTAGGCTCTTCAATTCCTACAATGCGGTGAATAATATAGGTGTCTTCCATTTTATAAACAACCACATCATAAAGCTCAAGGTCTTCTTCCTTAGGCAAATGATGTGTAACGATTAAATCGAAGGTTTTAATCTGGTCGTTAAGATCATTTTCAAAAAGATAGGTGTTTTTCTTGTTTTTTGTTGCCATTGAAGAGGTTTTAACAACCTTAAGAGATGGAATGCCGTTAGGTTCCTTATCCTTGGTGAAATGCAGGTGTAAGGAGAACGCAAAGACGGTTAAAAGCGCAACACAAACAAGCAAAGAAACCGCATTAACAAAAATTGTTGCTACGCGACTGGTCTTTGCTTGTTTGTCTTGCTCTTTTTTAATTTCTACGTCTTCCAAACCATGCTTTATCAGCTTAATCTTTTGCTTCATAATCGTAGCAATTACATACGAGAATAAAAGCGTAAATAACGTAAAAACGATGAAGCACAGTATGAAAACATAGGTTTCATAAGCTGTCATAAAAATCACCAATTAAAGCTCGACTATCCTATGCCAAAGCATAGGATAGTCATAAAAATTTTTTAGTTAGAAGCAGCGCCGGCTGTGCTACCGTCAGTTACGCTGAATACAACTTGCCCACCACGTAAAGCAATGGTATATTCATCGTACAATGATTTTGTATCCAAAACAAATTCGGTTAATTTAAGATGCTCAGCAATGTCTACTGCACTGAGAGTGAAGGTAAATGTACCGTCACCTGCAGGAACCCAAACAACATCATGTGAACCGACGTGATTTAAAGCAATAACATTTTTAGAACCGGCACCATGTCCGTCATCAAAGGTCCAAGCATCGTTGCTGAGTGTGAAGCTAAAGGTCGTGGGAACACCATTTTCCTTAATTTCAATAGGAGCAACGTTTGACGGGGTGAAGGTAACAACGATTTCACCTGCAACCTGAAGAGCGGTGGTATGGGTTGTGCCAGACTTGGGGTCAATGGTAAGTGCAAGGGTGGATTTGTCGATTTCGTATGTACCGTAGCTACCTGCGTAAGCAACGCCGGTAAGGTTCATAGCAGCACCGACAGATTCATCAGCAACGTCGGTGGTTTGGGTGTAGGTCCAAGTAGCATACACGCCGCCGATGGTGATGCAGAGCATCAATGCGATTAAAATGCTTAATTTTTTCATAATCTTACTCCTTTATTAAAAGATGATGAATTAATTATATCACCTGCAAAATATAATTCAAGAGGTTCTGGAAATTTTTTCATTATTTTAGAAGGTATTAATAAGTTTTTTGTTCATTATCATCACCCATAGACATTATTTTATTAAAATGATTTTATGTATAGCAAAAGCGAGGTGAAATTCACCTCGCTTGCATTAGTATACTTCATTGAAAAATGAAACGTAATCAAAATAATCTAAGTATCGTTTTTTGCTATATTCAGTAGTGTATTTCAAGATTTTTCCCGGATAATAATCTTGATGATAGAGCTCGCAATGAACAACTTCTTCGTCGTTTAAATTAGGGGCATATGTTATCATACGTTTTTTCAAAAAAGGTAATTCCTTAAATTTTAAATAATATGGACTGTTAATATCCGTATCTGATGAATACTCAAAAATGATATACAAATTATCAAAATTGACACGTTTAGAACGTTCAATCCATTTGTTTTTAGCTTCTTCAAAGGACTTGTAATGCATGAAATGTACAAGAATTTCCTTTTGACCATTTTTAAGGACACCAACGGGATAAGAATACTCTGGCATATCTTTTTGAATAATTTCACAATTAAGATAATGACGAAGGTTATTTAAAAACTCGAAATAATCATCTACAGGGATAAAAAGATTAATAGTAGGAGATAAGAATTTTAAACCCAAATCACTATAAATAATTCCGCCCACACAATTGTTCGTTATAATAGTAATATCAGTGTTTTTGTTGCGCTTGCGCTTTTTTGCCAAATATCGCTGCCTACGTTTTTCCGCTAATATGAAACGATAGTTTTGTAGTCGACTAATTATTTTTTCAAAAACACTCAAAAATACACCCCCACAAACAAACTTATTTACAATAAATTTATATCACAAATGTGCTTTATAGTCAATCTTAATTATAAATCTCCTCAAATACAGATAATAAGAATCACACGGCCTCTGCAAACCCCAGATTTTGACATGTGAGAGAACCTTATTGCTCGCTGCGTCGTAACAATAACACAAAGGTGTGTTAAACACTTATAAACATCGAGGTTTTCACTGTTTTTGATTAAAAATTTTTGTAAAATCGACTATTTTCGACTTAAAACGCGAAGGGAGGGCCATTTTTTACAGCTTTGGGAACTAAAACCAAATATTCAAACTGTCACAAAGCCAAATGAGTTACAGACTTGTCTAGTTATTTATTTGAATTTGCTTTTTAGGCGGATACACGTGGATTAATTGAAAAAGCGTTTTTATATACGCTTTATAAGATTTCTATAAAAACTTGACTAAAATAATGGAGTGTGTTATAATAATTAAAATAATAGATGTAAATGGAACCAGTTGTCTGCAGAGGAAGTCGGTTCCATTTTGTTTTTATATAGTAAAATTAGGATGTATGATGAATTTATGAAAAAACAACGGACCGGGATATCAACAACACACATTATACTGTTGAGTTTTTTAATAGCAATATTAATAGGCGCGTTATTGCTCTCGCTTCCCATAAGCTCTGCCGATGGAAAACCCACTCCTTTTTTGGACGCGCTTTTCACTGCAACGACCTCCACCTGTGTTACTGGCTTGGTAGTAACACCGACCGTTTCCTCTTGGAGTGTTTTCGGGCAGGTTGTAATTTTGATACTGATTCA
>JAZRNK010000109.1:0-3997 GCA_045648145.1 Acutalibacteraceae bacterium
TAAGCGTCTTGAAAAGTTGGAGGAAATCGCCAATTCCTTTAACGGTGTTGAAACTTCATTTGCTATTCAGGCCGGTCGTGAAATCAGAATTATGATTAAACCTGACATGATTAATGACGATCAGATGGTTATCGTCGCTCGCGATATCGTTAAGGAAATTGAGAATAATCTTGATTATCCCGGTCAGATTAAGGTTAACCTTATCAGAGAAAACCGCGTAGTCGATTACGCAAAATAAGTAAAAAATGATAACCCCTCCGAAAAATTCGGAGGGGTTATTTTTTAGTCTATTTTTCTGCCTGACAAGAAGCCGATGGTTCGCTCGACGGCATCTTTGGAATTTCCCCAATCCTCGTTATTACTGCGATAGTCGAACATCTTACAGAAGTGGGAAACGTCACCACTGAGCTCTTTTGCATAATTCAGAGTGATTTCGGTCAGATTTTTACAGAAATCACGGTTATAGTGCGGCATTTTCTTTTTATCTGCACCGCTAATAAGCATTTCATAGTGAGGCAAACAAAATTGCGGTTGACTATTGAACATATTTCTGAAATCGCTTTCTTTTTCATATGTACGATAGACCGTTTCGGTCATTTGCTTCATGCCTCGCTCAATTTTCTCACACATAAAGCAGCTATCAGTTAAGCTTTTGGCAGTTTTTGCTTTTTTAGCATCGGTATTAAAGAGGTTACCTGCAAATACCTCCCCTGCCACTGTTTTAATATGGCTATCAAGGATAAGCGCAAGCTGTAGCCTGTTTCGGCGGCCAAGCATTTTCATATAATGGTCGGTGCAAAAGCCTTTTTTATTGGTTTCTATTCTAACGTCGGGTTCCATCATTGCGGCGCCCAAGGTATAATCAAGAATATGGTCCTCGACCGTCTTATGCATCCGGCATATCGGACATCCGTCCTGCACCTCAAAAACCTCACTTATAGGTATTGTGCAGATATCATCACGCATAATAATTCTCCTTTAATTAAAACCCTTTAAGTTAAACTCAAAGGGTTTTTGTTTTTAGTTTTCGAACAATGCTTTAACTGCCTTATAGGTCATATAAACGTCAAGCTTTGAAACAACCTCAAAAGGAGCGTGCATTGACAAAACGGGAACACCGAGGTCAACCACGTCGACACCTAAGTTGGCAATATACTTGGCAACCGTACCACCGCCGCCAAGGTCTACCTTACCAAGCTCACCCGTCTGCCAGATGACATTGTTTTTATCTAAAATACTTCTAATAAAAGCGACAAACTCTGCCGAAGCATCCGAGGTATCACCCTTACCGCCCGAGCCGGTATACTTGGTTATAACTGCGCCGTAGTTGATTCTTGCGGCGTTCATTTTTTCGGTTACGTCGGGGAAGGTTGGGTCAAAAGCGGCATTAACGTCAGCCGACAAACACTTTGAATTGCGCAACGCAACGTAAGCCTTACCGCCCTGCATACCTGCCAAATCTTCAACAATATGAGTCAAAAATGCAGAATTAAGGCCTGTATTACCGTCAGAGCCAACCTCTTCTTTATCGGCTAAAATTGTTATCGAGGTGAATTCGGGTGCAGTTTGGTCGAAAGCCGCCATAATGCAAGGATATGCGCAAACGCGGTCATCGTGACCGTAGGCACCAATCATCGAACGGTCAAAGCCTATCTCACGGGGAGCGCCTGCAGGCACACACTCTAATTCTGCCGACAAGAAATCCTCCTCTGTGATACCGTATTTTTCATTTAAAATTTTGAGAATGTTTAATTTTACAAGTTCACTACCCTCGTCAGCCTTAAACGGACGGCTACCAATGAGAACGTTTAGCTCCTCGCCCTTGATAAGCTGATTTGCAGGGCGCTTATACTGCTCACGTGCAAGGTGAGGCAAAAGATCAGTAACCACAAAGCAAGGCTCGTCAGCCTCTTCACCTATTGAAACATCAACCACAGTACCGTCCTTTTTACAGAAAACGCCGTGGAGTGCCAACGGAATTGCGGTCCACTGATATTTCTTAATTCCGCCGTAGTAGTGGGTTTTGAAAAGAGCAAGCTCACCATCCTCATACAAAGGATTGGGCTTTAAATCCAAACGAGGTGAATCGATATGAGCCGCCGCAATTCTCGTTCCCTTTTCTACCGGTTGCTTACCGATAACAGCCAAGCCTAAGGCTTTGCCGCGGTTGTTAAAGTAAACCTTGTCACCGGTTTTATAGGTTTTGCCCATCTCGAACTCTTCAAAACCATTTTGTTTTGCTAATTCGATTGTATGCTTGACACTTAATCTTTCGGTTTTGGCAAACTTCAAAAAGTCCATATAACCTTGATTGAAGCTCTCAACCGCATTCTCGTCATAGATTGTTGAAGCAAGTCCGTTTTCCTTTTTATAAAAAAGCTTTTCTTTCAAATTTTTTATATCAGACATTTTTACTGCCCCTTTCTTACTTAATATTTTTCCTTATAGTATTCTTTGGCTTTAAGCACCTTTTTTACGTAAGCCTTGGTTTCTGAAAATTTAATTTCTGAAAAATCTAATTTTCCGTCACTGCCTAACCACTTATTTACGTTACCCATTCCGGCATTATAGGCGGCTATAACGGCAATTTCGTCATCTACATAAAGCTCACTTAAATATTTCAGGTATCTTGTGCCGTATTTAATGTTAATTTCACTCACCTTTGCGTGTGTTGCAAAGGTTATATCGTCACCCTCTTGGAGCATTTTTTTGACATCCAAAAAGGTTTCCTCTGTCAACTGCATAAGACCTGCGGCGCCGACGGTCGACTCTGCCTTTTCGTTAAAGCTACTTTCGCATTTAATGACAGCGAGTACAAGCTCCTTTTCAACCGAAAACTCTTGACTGTACTGCGTAACCTCTTGCAAAAATTTTGGCTTATAGGTGTAATCTATTAATATATTGTACCCCGCAAACGCTATAATAATCAGCATGGCTATGCAGGAAATGGCACTAAAAATTCTTCGAAAATTTTTCATAAAGTCTACCTGCCACCCAATTTCACAAGAATTTTTTCGGCACTGACCAAAAATTCCTCTAAAGTACCGTCGTTATAAAGTATATGCTCGGTTTTATCGGTATAAAAGTTGTCAGGCTTGGTAGCATTAAGACGGTCGATTGCCTGTTGCTCGGTTAAATTATCTCTTTTAATAATTCTCTGTTTTCTATATTCAACATCGCTCAAAACGGCTATAACGGCGGTGCAAAGGCTATCTAAACCGCTCTCATACAAGGTAGGTGCATCAAGCAGCACCTTTTTTTGTCCGTTTTGTTGTTCCCAATTTATTATTTCTGTCACGTTTGCCGCTATAAAGGGCAAGGTCGTTTTATTAAGAAGTTCGGTATTTTGAGGCGTAGAAAAAGCCCTTTTTGCCAATTTTTTGCGGTCTAACACATTGTTTTCATCTAAAATATCATCACCAAAGCTTTTGGCGAGAGCCAATTTTAATGACTCACTATTTTCGACCGTTGCTTTAGCGATTTTATCACAGTCGATAACTGCGAAATTTAAAATTTCAGCTAATTTTGCAACCGAAGATTTACCGCTACCAGAGGGGCCTGTTAAGCCTATTATAATCATAAGGCAATCACCTCGAATGCGGCGGCGCGTATAAGGCGGTTATAAACCGCAAGACCTACACCTTGTTTTTGCGGTGCCCTTGCATAACAAATTTCGCAATTAATACTGTCAAGCTTACGCAAAGCATCGAAAAGGGCTGCCGCTTGGGTATTGGCATCACTTTCGTTGCCGTAGGTAACGCAAGTTGCGTTAATACCCTCTTCTTCACCATCAAAAATGAGTGCGGCAACATTTTGCGATTTTGCTTTTTGGTTTACATAATATTTAAACTGTTCGAGGCTGCCATCTAAAATAACAACGCGTGTTTTAGGCGAATAGTGCTTATATTTCATGCCCGGTGAAGCCACAGGCTTGTCTTTTTCGGGCTCTTGCAAAACGGCGCTATCTACCACCAAATCGGGCAAAACCTCTTTTAAC
>JAZRNK010000110.1:0-27237 GCA_045648145.1 Acutalibacteraceae bacterium
ACACTTGCAAATATGATTATTATGGGTAAAATTCTTGATGTTTTGGGAGAATATAACGAAGAAAGTGTTAACGCGACACTTGCCAAGGTTATCTCTGCAAAACGTGCAGATATGCTTGAAGTAAACAAGAAGGCATTGACCCTTGGTGCCGAATTTAATTAAGGAGAGGTATTTATGAATATTTCTATTACTAAAACTTCTTGCCCTAAAGAAAAGCCGGATAGCAGTACTTTGGGCTTTGGTAAAATTTTTACCGACCATATGTTTATAATGGATTATTCTAAGGATAAGGGCTGGTATGATGCAAGAATAGTTCCGTTTGGTCCTATTTGTTTACATCCTGCTTCAACCGTTTTGCACTACGGCTCTGAAATTTTTGAGGGCTTAAAGGCTTATCGTCGTCAGGATGGCAAGGTTCAACTTTTCAGACCTATGGAGAACATTAGACGTATGAATAATTCGGCCGAGCGTCTTTGCTTGCCCGAAATTCCTGAAGATTTGGCATTTGAGGTTTTAACTGAGTTTGTTAAAATGGAGCAGGATTGGACTCCGAGTGCAGAGGGCACCTCGCTTTATCTTCGTCCGTTTATGTTTGGTAACGATGAGTCGTTAGGTGTTCATGCGGTTCATAATGCAACCTTTGTTATAATCGCATCGCCCGTTGGTAGCTATTATAAAGAGGGTATTAACCCTGTTAAGATTATGATTGAGGACGAGGACGTTCGTGCAGTTCGTGGCGGTACCGGTTATGCAAAATGCGGCGGTAACTACGCTGCAAGTAACCGTGCAGGTGAGAGAGCTGCTAACAAGGGCTACTCACAGGTACTTTGGCTCGACGGTGTTGAGAGAAAGTACATTGAAGAGGTTGGTGCTATGAACGTAATGTTCAAAATCAACGGCGAAATCATTACTCCTGCGCTTACAGGCTCCATTCTTCCCGGTATTACAAGAAAATCCTGTATAGAGGTTCTTAAAAAGGAAGGCTATAAGGTTACCGAGAGATTACTTAGCATTGACGAGCTCAGTAAGGCTATGGAGGACGGTACTCTTGAGGAGGCTTGGGGTTGCGGTACTGCAGCCGTTGTTTCTCCGATTGGTGAACTTTGCTACAAGGGTAATAAATACACTGTTAACGGTGGAAAAATCGGCGATGTTACACAGCATTTGTACGATACCATTACCGGTATTCAGTGGGGCAAAAAAGAAGATGTTTTTGGTTGGGTTTGCCCGTTAGACTAATTTAAATAATTTATAACAGCACCTTTTTGATTGATTTTTGTCAAAAAGGTGCTTTAATTTTAATATTTTGGGTTGACAAATTTGAATGTGTGTGTTAATATAATGCATATTTTAAATGCGACGAAGGAATTATTTGATATCAGTTGCTTTATTCAGAGAGCCGTTCGGTTGGTGCGAGGGCGGTATAAGCTTTTTATCAAAGTCTCATTCCAGAGCAGAGCCGCCCAAATTACAGTAAGTGGCTACGGGTTGTTCCGTTATAAAACAGCGAGCTTGTTGGAGCTTTGTAAGTTGACCTACTTTTAGGTAAACAGGGTGGTACCGCGGAGAATTTCGTCCCTGAAGTCAATGTTTTCATTGGCTTCAGGGTTTTTATTTTGCCAACAGCTGCATATTTAATTTGAATATGGCGCGTCGCTTGCCAAATAGCGACAGAAGGAGATTATTATGGTAAGAATTAAGATTGCAGACACAACACTTTGTCAAAATGACAGTTCATTCTCTTTTAAAGAGAAGCTTGAGATTGCACGTCAACTTGAGAGACTAAATGTAGACGCTATCGAAATTTCTGAAATAAAGAACGCTAAAACCGATATACTCTTTATCAAAACAGTAGCATCCTTTGTTAAAAAGAGCGTTATTTCGGTTGGCTGCGGAATTGATATGGAAAGTATCGAGAATGCTATTGCCGCTTTAAGCAATGCAGAGCATCCGAGAGTTAGAATTGAATTGCCAGTTTCTCCTGTTTGCATGGAATATACCTGCCATAAGAAGCCTGCCAAAATGCTTGAATGGATTAAAGCCGCTGTTTCAACTGCTAAAGAAAAAATCGAGGATGTTGAGTTCTGTGCGGTTGATGCAACCAGAGCAGAAAAGGATTTCCTTGAGTCTGCCATTAAAACTGCTGTTCAGGCTGGTGCTTCTACTGTTACCGTATGTGACAGTGCCGCTCAAATGTTACCTGATGATTTTGCAAGGTTCATTGATGAGACAGTTAAAGCTACTGACGGTGTTTCGGTTGGTGTGAGCTGTGATAATAAAAACGGTTTGGCTTGTGCTAACGCCATTCTTTCGGTAAAGCATGGTGCAACGGTTGTTAAAACTGCTGTTGGCAGTCAGGCTGTTTCGCTTGAAACCTTTGTTGATATGGTTAAAAACTGCGGTGATAATTACGGTTTCCAGACAGATACCCGTTATACCGAGCTTCATCGTATCGTAAATCAGATAAATTGGATAACCCAGAATGTTAAGAGCAATAAGGCAATCGTTTCGGGCACTAAGCTTACAGACGAGGAAATCAATCTGGATGCTAAGGATGATCAGACTGTCGTTGCTGCCGCTGTGGCTAAATTAGGCTATGATTTGTCAGAAGAGGATAATGCCAAGGTTTACGAGGAGTTTTTGCGCGTTGCCGAGAAGAAAAACGTTGGTGCAAAAGAACTCGAGGCTATTGTTGCAAGCGTTGCCTTGCAGGTACCCGCAACCTATAAGCTTATTAGCTATGTTATCAATAACGGAAATATCATTTCCGCAAGTGCTCAGATTGTACTTTCTAAGGACGGAAAAGAGATGCCTGGTGTCAGCATGGGTGACGGTCCTATTGATGCGGCGTTCTTGGCAATCGACCAGATTATCGGTCATCATTATGAGCTTGATGATTTCCAAATTCAGTCGGTTACTGAAGGTAAGGAAGCGATGGGCTCGGCGCTTGTTAAATTGCGTTCAGGCGGAAAGCTTTATTCCGGAAACGGTATTTCGACCGATATTATCGGAGCAAGTATCCGTGCTTATATTAACGCTGTTAATAAAATTGTTTATGAGGAGGCTTAAATTATGAAACTGAGTTTTTCAACTAAAGGTTGGCACGAAAATTCTTTTGATGAGTTTTGTGACGTTGCTTGTGATTTAAGCTTTGACGGTATTGAGCTGCACAACATAAACAACCGCCTTTTTACTGAAAAGGATGGAGCTTTTTATGATTATGCTGCGGCCGCAACCGTTCGCCGTTTGTACGAGAAAAATTTAAAAATCCCTTGTATAGACGTTATTGCTGATATTGCCGATGAGTCGGCTTTTGACGAGGCTGTCAGCGAAACCGAAAAATGTATCGAAATTGCCTCTAATCTTCATATTCCTTATATAAGATTAAGAGCAGAAAACGTTGACGATAAAGAACAGGGCTTTAATAATACATCAGAATTTATAAGCGCTGTGTTACCTAAGGCAGAAGAGGAAAATATCAGTCTGCTTATAGAAACCGCAGGACTTTTTGGAGATACTGCATATTTAAGAAGTTTACTTGATGTTTTTGCATCGGACAATCTTGCAGCGTTGTGGAATATGTCTGCTGCAAACTTTAGCGTAGGTGAAACACCCGAACAGGTTATCAAAAACTTGGGCGCTTACGTTAAACACGTTCATATAAATGATGCTCAAAAGACCGACGACGGCGTTGAGTTTTGCCTTATGGGTGAGGGTAAACTGCCTATTAAGGAAATGATGTTGGCTTTAAGGTCGGTAAACTATGACGGCTTTATTTCACTCGTTTGGAATCCTGAATGGTGTGAAGAGCTTGACGATATGGAGATTATATTCTCGCAGTTTGTCAACTTTATGAAGCAGTTTAACGACACTTCGAAAAACGAGAAAACCCTTTATTATAACAAAGCTCATACCGGTAAATACGTTTGGAAAAAAGAGTTGCTTATTGACGCTACCTTCTCGGACGTTTTAGACCGTATGGTTGAGGAGTTCCCCGACCAGTATGCTTTTAAATATACAACACTTGATTACACAAGAACTTACAGTGAGTTCAGAGATGATGTAGATACTTTTGCAAGGTCATTGATTTCGTTGGGTGTAAAAGCAGGTCATCACGTTGCCGTTTGGGCATCTAACGTGCCGCAGTGGTATATTGCTTTCTGGGCGGTTACAAAAATCGGTGCCGTTTTGGTTTCTATGAATACGGCATATAAAATTCAAGAGGCTGAATATTTGCTTAAGCAGTCGGATACCCACACCTTGATTTTTACCGAGGGCTCAAAGGATTCTAACTACTCGCAAATCATTGCCGAGCTTTGTCCTGAATTGGAGAATAACAAACCCGGCACACCCTTACACAGCCATAAATTGCCGTTTTTGAGAAACTGTATAACCGTTGGCTTTAAGCAAAAGGGTTGTCTTACTTGGGACGAGGCTATTGAGCGTTCATCTCAGGTTTCGGTCGAAGAGGTTTACAGAATGGCGGCCGCCGTTGATAAGGACGACGTTTGTAATATGCAGTACACCTCGGGTACCACAGGTTTTCCGAAGGGCGTTATGCTTACACACTATAACATTGTCAATAACGGTAAGTGTATCGGTGACAGAATGGATTTGTCGACTGCTGACCGTATGATGATTCAGGTACCTATGTTCCACTGTTTTGGCATGGTACTTGCTATGACTGCAAGTATGACACACGGCGCAACACTGTTGCCGTTGCCTTACTTCTCACCCAAGCCGGCACTTGCTTGTATTAATAATGAGCATATTACGGCTTTCCACGGTGTTCCTACCATGTTTATTGCCTTGCTTGAGCATCCCGATTTCGAGAAAACTGATTTCTCGTATATGCGTACAGGTATTATGGCAGGTAGTCCGTGTCCCATTTCGGTAATGCGTGACGTTGTTGATAAAATGAATATGAAGGAAATTACCATCGTTTACGGACAGACTGAGGCTTCACCCGGTTGTACAATGAGCTCGACTGATGACCCGATTGAAGTCCGCGTTGGAACGGTTGGCAGAGCTTTGCCCGAAATTGAGTGTAAAATTGTTAATCCCGAAACAGGTGAGGACTGTCCTGACGAGGTTACAGGTGAGTTTGTTGCTCGTGGTTATAACATTATGAAGGGCTATTACAAAATGCCGGGTGCTACCGCCGCTGCCATTGATAAGGACGGATGGTTGCATACAGGTGACCTTGCTTGTCGTACTGTTGATGGTAACTACCGTATTACAGGTAGACTTAAAGATATGATTATCCGTGGCGGTGAGAATATTTATCCTAAAGAGATCGAGGAGTTTATTTATACTCATCCTAAGGTAAGTGATGTTCAGGTTATAGGCGTTCCCGATGAGCAGTATGGCGAAGAAATTATGGCTTGCATCATTCTCAAAGAGGGCGAAACTATGACTGAGGACGAAATGAAGAAGTACGTTAACGACCATATGGCAAGACATAAGGTACCTAAATACGTTGACTTTGTTGACAGCTTCCCGATGAATGTCGCAGGTAAGATTCTTAAGTATAAAATGCGTGAGGATGCCATTAAAAAGCTCGGTTTACAAAAGGCTGACAGTGTGGTGACGGCTTAATGATAAACAATAAGTTTTTTGCTATTGACGCTCACTGTCACGTATACCCTGAAAAGATTGCTTCGCGCGCCGTTAACGGTACCGATACTTTTTACAATATTCAATCGGTTTGCGACGGTACTGTTAAAACGTTAATTGAAGAGGGACAAAAGGCAGGTATTGACCGCTTTGTTATACAATCGGTTGCTACTACACCCAAGCAGGTTTCGAGTATAAATAGATTTATTGCTGAAACGGTGTCAGCTCATAATGGTTTGATGATCGGACTTGGAACCTTGCATCCTAACAGCGAATGCTTAGAGAGCGACGTTGAGGAAATTATTTCTTTAAATCTTCACGGAGTTAAGCTTCACCCCGATATACAGCAGTTTAAGATTGATGACTATCGGTGCTTGAAGATATATGAGCTTTGTGAAAAAAATCGACTTCCGATTTTGATGCATACCGGCGATAATCGCTATGATTATTCAAATCCGAACAGACTTTTACCTGTTTTGAACATTTATAAAGATCTGACGGTGGTAGGAGCGCATTTCGGCGGTTGGTCAATTTGGGATGAAGCCTCCGAAAAGCTTTCGGGTATTGATAATTTTTATGTTGACTGTTCTTCAAGCTTTTATAGCTTGGATAAGGACAGTATAAAAAGAATAATTTTGATGTACGGTTGCGACCGCGTCTTGTTTGGAAGCGATTATCCGATGTGGTCGCCTAAAAAAGAGGTCGAAACCTTGTTGAGCTTAGGCTTTACTGATGAGGAATATGAATTGATGTTCCATAAAAACGTCGAAAAGATTTTCCAAAAATAATTTTATTCAAAAACGCCGATATTGTTGTAATATTGGCGTTTTTCTTTGCTTTTTTGTTGAATTGTAAAATTTATTTTGTTATAATTATTAAAAATGTATTCGAGGTGTGAGTATGAAGCTTTTAGGTTTTGATATTGGTGGTACAAAATGCGCCTGCATTTTAGCTGACTATACCGACGAGAAAATCACACTTTTAAAAAAGGAAAAATGTTTGACTGATTTTACAATATCGCCCGAAGAAATGATTGACCGTTTGATAAATATAGCGGATGTGTTGTTAGCAGGGCAAAAGGTTGATGCTATCGGTATTTCCTGCGGTGGTCCGTTGAATTCTAAAACGGGTGTTATTGAAGGCCCACCTAATTTACATGGCTGGACTCATGTTGAAATAGTAAAGCAAATAGAGTCACACTACGGTGTGCCCACTCATTTACAAAATGATGCTAATGCTTGTGCTGTTGCCGAGTGGAAGCTTGGCGCAGGCAAGGGCTTTAATAATATAGTTTTTTTTACCTTTGGTACAGGCCTTGGCGCAGGGCTTATCCTTGACGGCCGACTTTATAGCGGAACAAACGATAATGCCGGTGAGGTAGGACATATCCGTTTAGAAAAAAGCGGACCTATAGGTTTTGGTAAAGCAGGTTCGTTTGAGGGCTTTTGCAGTGGTAACGGTATCGCACAGCTTGGTTATACAATGGCTTTAGAACAGGTGAAAAACGGTAATTATCCGTCATATTATAAATTGGGTATGACACAAGATGACGTTACTGCAAAAACGGTTGCCGAGGCGGCCGAAAGAGGTGACCAAACGGCTATTAACGTATATAAAACCTGCGGTGAATATTTGGGCCGCGGTTTATCGGTCATAATTGATATTTTAAATCCTGAGAGAATTATTATAGGTAGTGTTTTTGCTCGTTCACACCATCTTTTATGGGAACATACCGAAAGGGTTATAAAGAACGAGGCATTGTCACAGGCCTATTCCTGCTGTGAGGTTGTTCCGGCAGGTCTTGGTGAACAAATCGGTGATTATGCGGCTGTAGCAACGGCATTACTTTAATTTGAGGTGTAATATTATGCTTAATCAACTTATTGAAAGATACCCTGTATTATCTGAGTGCAAAGAAGACATAGAGAACGTTAAAAATGCAATGATTTCATGCTTTAAAAATGGCGGTAAACTGCTTGTTTGCGGTAACGGCGGCAGTTGCTCTGACAGTGACCATATAGTCGGTGAGCTTATGAAGGGCTTTATGTCAAAGCGCCCGATATCTCAACAAAAAAAGGCTGAAATGAAGGCAAATTGCAGTGAAGTTTCGGATGAATGGTTGGAACAATTGCAGTGTGGATTACCTGCTATATCATTACCTTCATTGACGGGACTTAATTCGGCATTTTGCAACGACGTGAATCCTGAATTAATGTTTGCTCAAAGCTTGATGGGCTTAGGCGTTAAGGGCGATATCTTACTGTGCCTCAGTACTTCGGGTAATTCAAAAAACGTTTATGCCGCTGCAGTTGTAGGCAAGTCGCTGGGACTTACCGTTATAGCTCTTACAGGTAAGACAGGCGGAAGGCTAAAGGGTATGGCAGATTTATGCATCTGTGTTCCCGAAACTGAAACCTTTAAGGTTCAAGAGCTTCATTTGCCGACCTATCATTATTTGTGCGCCGCAGTTGAAAAAGAATTTTTCTAATAATAAAAAAGCAGTTTTACTTTTAGTAAAACTGCTTTTTGTTGTATAATATTAAATTCTGAACATTAAATCATCGTAGCAGGGAACAGGCCAGTATTCCTGTGCGGTGATTTTTTCAGCCTCGTCGACAACAGCACGGAGCTTTTCCAAAATCGGAACAACGGTATCGTAAAAGGCTTTGGCTTTTTCATAACCGGTCTTTTTACAAGATAGGTTGTCGGCTTTTTCCAAGAGCTCGGTATAGGCATACATCTTGTCGGTATAGTCTGCAAGTTTTTCGAGTGTTTCGGTTTCATACTTGCAGGGTAAGTTCTTTGAAACCTCGCGTTTTGACAGTATTGTGTCGGAAAGCTGGGAGACAAAAGCGCTAACGGCAGGGATGTATTGCTTACGTACCATATCAATAGCGGTGAGAGCTTCAATATTGATGGTTTTTGAGTAGTTATCAAGCAACACCTCATAGCGTGACTTGATTTCGGTTTCATTATAAACCTTGTGTCTTGCAAAAACGTCAATATTTTTTTGTTCTATCATAACAGGAAGAGCGTCTACCGTTGACTTGAGATTAAGCAGACCTAAGCTTTCGGCCTCTTTTTTCCACTCGTCAGAATAGCCATTACCGTTAAATATGATGCGCTTGTGCTCTTTCATTGTGTTCTTAACAATATTATGAACAGCGGCGGTAAAATCTTCAGCCTTTTCAAGCTCGTCGGCAAACTGCATCAAAGTGTCGGCAACGATGGTGTTAATTACAATGTTGGGGTCGGCAACCGAAGCGCTCGAGCCTAACATTCTAAATTCAAACTTATTACCCGTAAACGCAAAGGGTGAGGTACGGTTGCGGTCAGTATTATCCTTAGGAAAGTCGGGGAGAACGTCGACACCGAGTTTTACCTTTGCGGCTTTGGCATATTTGTATTCTGTATCGGTTTCAATAGCCTCAAGTATAGCCTGAAGCTCATCGCCGAGGAACATCGAAACAATAGATGGAGGAGCCTCGTTTCCGCCAAGACGGTGGTCGTTACCTGCCGAGGCAACCGAAACCCTCATCATACCCTGATATTCGTCAACTGCTTTGATAACGGCTGCCAAAAACAGTAAGAACTGTGCGTTTTCGCTGGGTGTTTTGCCGGGGTCAAGCAGGTTGACACCCGTATCGGTTGACATCGACCAGTTGTTGTGCTTGCCGCTTCCGTTTACGCCTGCAAACGGTTTTTCGTGCAAAAGACAAACGAGTCCGTGGTGCGGCGCGATTTTTTTCATCAATTCCATTGTAAGCTGGTTGTGGTCAACAGCAATATTGGTGGTTGAAAAAATAGGCGCAAGCTCGTGTTGAGCAGGTGCAGCCTCGTTATGTTCGGTTTTAGAAAGAACGCCTAATTTCCAAAGCTCAACGTCCAATTCCTTCATAAAGGCAGAAACTCTGGGCTTTAATGCGCCAAAATAGTGGTCTTCCATTTCCTGTCCTTTGGGTGCAGGTGCGCCAAAAAGGGTACGGCCGCAGAAAATAAGGTCTTTTCTTTCGTCGTAATATTTTTTGTCAATAAGAAAATACTCCTGCTCGGGACCAACGGTAGTGATAACGCGTTTTGCCGATGTGTTGCCGAAAAGATGTAATATTCTTAAAGCCTGAATGCTAAGAGCCTCCATTGAACGGAGTAACGGAGTCTTTTTATCAAGCGCATCTCCGGTATACGAACAAAAAGCGGTAGGTATACAAAGAGTACCGTCCTTAACAAAGGCGCAGGAGGTCGGATCCCATACGGTGTATCCTCTTGCCTCACTGGTGTCACGCAGACCGCCCGATGGGAAGGAGGAGGCATCAGGCTCGCTCTTAATAAGCTCTTTACCCGAAAATTCCATAATTATATGGCCGTCGTCGGCAGGGACAATAAAGCTATCGTGCTTTTCGGCGGTAATGTTATTCATCGGTTGGAACCAATGGGTAAAGTGGGTAGCGCCTTTTTCAATCGCCCAATCTCTCATTGCGTTAGCAACGGTGTTGGCAATGGTGATATCCAAATGTTTGCCGTCGTGAATGGTCTTTTTAAGTGCCTTGTAGGTTTCTTTGGGCAGCTTTTCCTTCATGACCGCTTCGTTAAAAACTTCGCTTCCGAAAATATCTGCTATTTTCATAAACTCAGCCTCCGCTATTAAAATAAAAAAGACACTACACAAGAAATTCACTTTCTTTTGCAGCACTTTTGTTTCGTCGTTCAAAATTATACTACCAAAGAATTAATTGTCAACAAAATTCAACCAAAACCTTCAATGTTTCGTTAAACGCTTAATTTTTCGTATGTTTTCTTTTGGATAACATATTTTTATTCGGTCTGCTTGGTGTATAAAGAGTCTAAAAATTAATATAATTAATAAAATTTATGTCGATACACTTATATATCACAAATTTTTCTTAAAATTTTAAACAAAAGCGTTTCGGTGCTAAAAATTTAGTGTCATATAAAATTATATTAAAATTAAAGAAAGAATATAATAAAAATCACCTACCAAACGGTAGGTGATTGAAATTTATTCGTCCTCGTCGTCTTCTTCGACCTTACCCGGAACTTCCTTGTAAAGATTAAATCTGAACAACAAGCTTTCGTCCTCAGGGTTTGAGCAACGGAGAGTAGCCTCGTGAATGACAGCACCCTTCATAATGTTGGCAACACCCATCATCTGACAAAGTTTGGATTTAAGGTTTAAAACGTCTCCCTCGTTAGTTTCAAGGAAAACATCGCCTTTACATTTATCAAGAGTCTGCATAAAATCAGCCATGTCTATATCGTGCATTACAATAAATTTCTGCATAAAATTACCTCCTTTTAAAAGCTGTTTAGCTTTCATACACATTATACTTACAAACTTTAGAATAGTCAATGTTAATTTTATATGAATTTCGTTGATAATTGGCAAATTGAGTGGTATAATGATTACAATTAAAGGCAGGTGTGGTTTATGAAACGCTTTAAAATACTTGTTAAATTTTTGAGTTTGGCGTTGGTTGTTTGTTCGCTGTGTTCGTGTAGCTTTTTTTCAAGTGATGAGAATAACGGCACTTTCTTTATGCTGCGCCAACTGCCTGAATATAATACTGTCAACGGCAGTGCAGTTTATTTTGACCGCTATAATGAGCAATACACTGACACACTTACGGCAAGTAAGGAATATGGTGAGATTATGCCTTTTTTGGGCGGATATTATAAATACACGTCGGTGCCTGACCCAAAAGATAAAGAGAAAACCGAGCCTAAAGAGCAGTATTTACCTCTTTATGGTCTTTGTACCGTTTCGGGCAAGATAATTGTTGACCCTGTTTATACAAGCGTCGAAAGGCATAATTTGGATAACGGCGATTATATTTATGAGCTTGTTATGGGTGCAGATGCCACTGCCAAAAAAGAGGGTAAGCATTATCTTACATCCTCAACGGGCTCTTGGGTTGTCGAGCTTAGTGTAAGAAGTATCTTTACCGGTCTTAGCGGTAACGACCGTTTTATTGTCCAACGTATGAGGAAGAAGAACGGTAATGAGTACAAGTATTACGATTTTTATAACTATAACGGTGTTCGTATGATGATTTTCGGTCAGGACTTAGCTGAACTGAAGGATACCGACTATACCATTGGGGCTTTTACCGAAGGTCTGGCACCCGTAACCCTTACGACCAAAGGGGAGGATGGTAAAGATACCGTCGTGTCTTATTATGTGAATGTTACGGGTCAAAGAGTTTCAGACGTCAATTATCGCTACTGCGGAGAATTCTATAAGGGTCTTGCGATAGTTATTGACGAAAATGGTAAATACGGTGTTATTAAACCTAATGGTGAATATTTGTTTAAACCTGAGTACCGCATTATAAACTTTAACCGCGAAAAAGAAATTTTTACCTGTAGCAATGATGGTTATTTTACAATTAATGATATTACGGGAAAAGAGATAAGAACTGTTCTTTGCGATAAGGGCAATGTTGAAGTACTCAATTCCAATAAGATGATTTATAAGAAAACAAATAGCAGTACGGGCAGAAGTGAGTATTTTGTGTCCGAGGGAGACACGCCGTTTACTTGTAAGACAACGGGCCAGTTCCCCGATGAAGCCAGCGGTATCAACGGTGTTTTCTGGTGTTCGTACAGCAACGTTACCGAGATTTTTGATGAAAACGGCAACACCATTACCAGCTATACCGAGTTTGGTACTGTGAATTCTGTTAATAACAATCTGGCGGTTGTTGTTAATAACAATTCAACGGCAATCAGTATTTTAGACCTGTCGACCAAGGAAAAAACCGATTGGGTAAAAGGTACTTTGACGGTACAGACCTTAAGTAACGGGAAATATTTGATTTTGTCCGACAGCTCTTCGGGACAGTCTAAATATACACTTTACGACGTTGAAAGCCGTAAGGCCGTCGAAGCAGATTGCGATTATATCAATGTTTTGGCTACTAAAGATACCGAGTACCTTATTTTAGTGAAAAATGAAACCGTGCGTGTTTACAAAGGCTATGAAGAATGCGTTTATAAATACAGCTTTAATCCGAACTAAAAGGAGGGAGTAAACAGATGAAAAAAATAATTTGTCTGGCTTTAGTGCTATTGCTTTCTGTTTGCTTTTGCTCCTGCGATGAGAAGGAAAAACGCGTGGTTGACGATAGCTTTGTTTTTACGGAGGATAATTTTCCTAAAATAAGCGTTGTCGCACAGATGCAGGATGAGGCGAAGTGTTTAATTGATACTGCTTTGGGATATGAATACGACGGTGATGTGATTTTAAGTGTATCCGAAAACACAGAGAACCTTAGCGAACAGCTTAAAAACGGTATGGTTGACGTCGTGTTTACAAGCAGTATTGAGGAAGATAAGTGCTTGACCGATGCTTCACTATGTTATAAAGATGTACTTGTCGACGCCATTGTTTTTTATGTCAGCGGTATTGAGGGCGCCGAAACACTGACGAGTGAGCAAATTGCTGAAATTTATAGCGGTACCGTCACCGATTGGAGTCAGCTTGGATTTGAAAGCTGTCCGATAACGGTTTTTGACTGTGATGACAAAACCTTAAGCAAAAAGGCTTTTAGTAAAACAGTAGGTGCCGACACATCAAATTTGCCGAGTATTAAGTCTACTGTGGCTACAAAGGACGGTAAGCTTGAGGCGACGGTTGAGTTTGATGCACGTAAGGGTGCGATAGGTTATACAACCTACAGTAACCTTGCCAATATTGCTTATATTAATAATAAGAGCGCCAGAATAGTAACCGTTGATAACATTACACCTACCAAGGATACTGTCGGCAATAAACAGTATAAATTTACTTGGCAATACTATGTTGTAGCAAGGAACAACGAGGTGGTTGGCTCGGCATCAAAAATTCTTTATAATTGGATAATTTCTTCTCAAGGAATGACGGTTTTAGAGAATAGCGAATGTGTTACCGTGCCGTTGGTAGTGCCTGTGGCTAAATAAGGAAAATAAATTTTAAAAACCGGTGTTGACAAAATGCAACATCGGTTTTATAATTTTTTTGCCGAAAGGTAAAATATGAATTATAAGAGGTGAGAGTTTAATGGATGCAGGCAGTAGTAGCATAGGTATGAAGCCCCGAGGTACAAAGAGAAAAACAGCGTGTGTCTGTTTTTCTCTCGTTTTGGATATTTAAATTAAAGTACCTTTGCGTTTTATACCTTTCTTATTTTGCCTATTTTAAGGAAGGAGAAAGGTGTAATGGAACAGTTTGAAGAAATTATGGCAGAGGTTGAGTCACTGGTTGAAGCGCGCAGATTTGTCAAATTGCGTGAACTTTTGGTTGACATGAACCCTGCCGACATCGCTGCGATTATAAGTGAATTAAAGGAAAAAGAGGTACCGCTTGTGTACCGTATTTTGCCTAAAGAACTCGCAAGTGATGTTTTCGCTTATATGGAAAGCGAAACGCAGGAGCTGCTTATTCGCAGCTTTAGTGACGTTGAGCTGAAAGAGGTTATTAATGACCTTTGGCTTGACGATACGGTTGATATGATTGAGGAAATGCCTGCCAACGTTGTGGCAAGGGTTTTACGTGCGGCAAATCAAAGCACAAGACAGCAGATTAACGAACTGCTGAAATACCCTGAAGACAGCGCAGGAAGTATTATGACGGTTGAGTATGTATCGCTTAACAAAAATCTGACGGTGTCAGAGGCATTCCAAAAGATACGCCGAGAGGGCATAAATAAAGAAACGGTTTATACCTGCTACGTTACCGAGCGCCGCAAGCTTATCGGTACGGTATCGGTTAAGGATTTGTTGCTTGCTAACGACGATTGTATTGTTTCTGATATAATGGAAATCAACGTTATAAGCGTTGAGGCTTATGATGATAAAGAGTCGGTTGGTCAAGCCTTTATGAAATACGACGTTATTGTTTTGCCGGTTGTTGATAAGGATGGCAGAATAGTCGGTATCGTCACCTTCGACGACGCAATGGATGTTATCGAAGAGGAGGCCACCGAGGATATCGAGAAGATGGCGGCTATCACACCTAACGACAAGCCCTATCTTAAAACAAGTGTCCTTAGCCTTTGGGCAAAGCGAATACCTTGGCTTATGCTGTTGATGGTTTCGGCAACCTTTACGGGCGCTATAATCAATTCATTTGAGGGGGCTTTGGCGGCATTCCCGTCACTTATTGCGTTTATTCCGATGCTTATGGGTACGGGAGGAAACGCAGGCGGTCAGGCTTCGGCGACCGTTATTCGTGGACTTGCAGTTGGTGAAATTCAGCTCAAGGATATTTTCCGCGTAATCTGGAAAGAAATCAGAGTGGCTGTGCTTTGCGGTGTTGTTCTGGCAGTTACCGGCTTTGTAAAGGTTATTGTTATTGACAATATGTTATTTGACAGCAATGTTACAATGGGAGAAAATATTGTTTTAAGCATTACGCTTGTTATGACGGTGTTTTTCTCCAAAATAATCGGTTGCAGCTTGCCGATTCTGGCAAAATGCTTAAAGCTTGACCCTGCGGTTATGGCAAGTCCGTTTATAACAACGCTGGTTGATGCAATTTCACTCATTATCTACTTTATAGTTGCAAGTAACGTTTTATCGTTTTAAAATCGATTAATAAAGCACCACAGATTAAAATGGTCTGTGGTGCTTTTTATCTTTTAACTATTGAATATTATTTATATGGTTTTGGGTTATCAGTAATCCCTGCAAGATAATCTATGCTTGTATTATAGAATTTAGCAAGCTTAATAAAAACATCGATAGGAACATTTAAATTACCTATTTCATAATCAGAATAGGTCGTCTGATGAATTTTCAAAAAATCAGCCATTTGTGCTTGTGTTAAATCTTTATCCTCACGCATATCCCGTAATCGTTTAAACATAATAATCACCTTGCTTTAATTACACCAAAACACCACAGAAAATTTTCTGTGGTGTTTAAAATATTATTAAATAAATGCGTCGTGAACGACCTGAACGGCTCTGTCACAGTCATTAGCATCAACAAGAACGGAAATCTTGATTTCGCTGGTTGAAATCATATGAATATTGATACCAACGTCAGCCAAAGCCTCGAACATTTTTGATGCAACGCCGGGGTGGGTTTCCATACCTGCACCAACGATAGAAACCTTACCGATTTTATCGTTTACAACGACCTTGTCAAAATCAACTGTCGGTTTGATTGCCTCAATAGCCTCAAGTGTTTCTGCTTCCTGACTCTTGGGAACGGTAAAGGTAATATCCTTTGTATTGTTACGTCCAACCGACTGAAGAATAATATCAATATTAACGTTCTTTCTTGCAAGCTGGTTGAACACCTTAAATGCAATACCGGGGGTATCCTTAAGACCTACAATTGATACAACCAAAATATCCTTATCACAAGCTACACCTTTAACAAGCATTTTTTCCATTTTGACGACCTCCTTAACAATAGTACCTGGTTTATTTTCAAGACTGGACAGTACTTCAAGTTCAATATTATATTTTTTTGCCATTTCAACCGAACGGTTGTTGAGAACCTGTGCGCCGAGTGTGGCAAGCTCGAGCATTTCATCATAGGTTATTTCCGACATTTTTTGGGCGCCTTTAACCTTACGGGGATCAGCGGTATAAACGCCGTCAACGTCGGTATAAATCTGGCAGAGGTCGGCACGCATAGCAGAGGCGATTGCAACTGCGCTTGTGTCAGAGCCTCCACGGCCCAATGTAGTGATGTTGTCGTGCTTATCTAAGCCCTGGAAGCCTGCAACAACAACGATATTTCTTTTATCAAGCTCATTTCTGATTCTTTCAGAATTTACCCTTTTAATTCTTGCCAAAGAATGCTTCGAATCGGTTTCAAAGCCTGCCTGCCAACCCAAGAGTGAAACGGCAGGGAAGCCAAGCTTTGCAATGGCCATGGCAAGTAGGGAAATAGAAATTTGTTCGCCTGCTGAAAGCAGCATATCCATTTCACGCTTTGAGGGTGAATCGGGATTAATTTCCTTTGCCTTTGCAATTAAATCGTCGGTGGTGTCACCCTGTGCGGAAACAACAACCACAACGTCGTTACCTTTTTTGTAATCCTCGGTGACTATTCGTGCAACGTTGAAAACCTTTTGGGCGTCAGCAACCGAAGAGCCGCCGAATTTTTTTACTATTAAAGCCATAAAACAGCCTCCAAACTTTAAAAATTAATCTAACAAACGCATAGTTGACAGAATTTCGCATCCTGAAAGCTTTGCAAGTTGAGATGTGATAGAACGCTCTGACGAGTGGGGTGTGATAAAGGCAAGCTCATTGGGCTCTTCGCCGTTTCTGCCTAAAATCTTAATTTCACCGAACAGCTTTTCTGCAAGTGCTTTAACTTCCAAACGGTCATCGTCGGCTTTAAGCCTTACGTACATTCTGATGGTTTCGTCACGGTGGTCAGCAATATACGAGCTGTCAGCATCATCCCACGAAAGATATTTTCTCGCCTGTAAATGCTTTACTGCATCAATCACGTCGGCAACAACGGCACTTGCGGTGGGCAACTTACCTGCGCCCTTGCCGTAGAACATTACGTCACCGATAGCATCACCCTTAACGGTGATGGCATTAAAAACGTCGTTAACGTGCGAAAGCTGATTGCTCTTGCTTACAAAAGCAGGGTAAACAGTAGCAGAGCATCTGCCGTCGTCGGTCAAACGCGCTCTGCCGATAAGCTTGATAACGCAATCGGCAAAATCTGCATATGCAGTATCCTGCGAGGTGATTTTGGTTATGCCCTCGGTGTAAACACTTTCGGGATAAACGTGTTTTCCAAAAGCCAGTGCAGCAAGAATACAAATTTTTCTGCAAGCATCGTGACCTTCAATGTCTGCGGTGGGGTCTTTTTCGGCATACCCCAATTCTTGCGCTAAGGACAAAGCCTCGTCAAAAGACATTCCGTCACTAACCATTTTAGTCATAATAAAGTTAGTTGTTCCGTTTAAAATGCCCTGTACCTCATATAAATCGTTAGCCGAAAGGCATTGCGCTATAGGGCGAAGCACCGGAATACCGCCGCCGACACTGGCTTCAAACAGATAATTAACATTGTGTTCTTCAGCAATTTTCAAAAGCTCAGAGCCCTTTTGAGCAACCAACTCTTTATTAGAAGAAACAACGCTTTTACCTGCCTGCAGACACGATTTTGTGAATTCGTATGCAGGCTTTAAACCGCCCATTACTTCAACGACCACTCGTACGTCGGGGTCGTTAAGGATAATGTTAAAATCCTTGATAAATTTGTCACTGTAAGCAACATCGGGAAAATCTCTGATATCAAGAATATATTTAATATTGATTGTATTCTTAGCTTTTTTTGTGATAAGAGAGCAATTTTTCATAAGAACCTCGGCTACGCCTGAGCCAACAGTTCCGTGTCCCATAATTGCTATATCAACCATAACATCCTCCATTCTGCCAAAAATTAGGCTGTTTGTTTTACCGAAATAACACCGTCAATTTTAAGTAGCTTATTAATAATTTCGGTGGAATTAAATTGCTCGGGTGAAATACGCAAGGAAACCGACACCGAAGCATAGCCCGAGGAGGGTAAGCCTTGGTTGACGGTCAGCAAATTTCCGCCGCAGTTATATAGCTCCGATAAAAAGCAGGAAAGTACACCGGCTTTATCTCTCAGTGTTGCATAAAAGGATACTATTTCGCCTAAAGGATGCGTATATTCAAACACGTGGTCCTTGTACTTATAGTAAGCACTGCGTGATATTCCGCACATTTCAGAGGCTTCACTTGCAGTCTTGGCCTGACCTGATGCAATCAGCTTTTTGGCTTCAATAACCTTTTGAAAAACCTCAGGTAATGCTTGTGCATTTACCAGTATCATTCCTGTACTCATTTTCCACCTACCGTAAACAATGTATTTGGTTAATGAACACTATAACACATCAATCTTTGATTTTCAAGAACTATTTTTCATATTTTTTAAAAATTTGGTGACAACATAAAAGTATAGACTTTGTAGAGGTTTATTTGTATCAAAAACAGAGAAAATTTAGATGTTTTTTGTCGAAATTTGAACAGTTTGGAGAGTTTTTTGTGAATATAGAAAGACAAAAAAGCTTTTTAATAAAAACTTTATATGCAGTAACGGTGGCAATGCTTATATATTTTTCGTTAAAATTACTTTTGGGCCCTTTGTTTCCTTTTGCGGCGGCAGCGGTGCTGACGGTATCTCTGCAAAGATTTATACGTAAATATTCCAAAAAGCTGCGTCTTAAAAAGAAAGCGGCATCGGTTGCTATAATTATATTTGTCTATTTTATTGTAGGTGCATTGCTCTTTTGGCTTGTATATGCGCTTTATAGACAGTTGATAAGCTTTGTGCAAAATTTGCCCGAATACTCGGGATATTTTTCCGATGCGATTTCAAAAATAGCCGATAAATTCAATAGTATTATGGATACGATGCCCGACTTTGCAGGGAATCTTTTAGGTGAAATGCCACAGGCAACGTTGGAAACAATTACAACGAACGTTGCGTCTTACCTTACACAGTTAGCAGGGAATATAGCATCGGGTATTCCTTACTTTTTACTGTCAATAGTAGTAATGATAATTTCGAGTGCATATTTTGCAAAGGATTATGACGATATTTGTGGCTTTTTTGTAGGTGTTATACCGAAGCCTACGTTGAAAAAACTAATTTTTATTAAGCGAACGGTACTTGGCAATTTCTTGAAAATGATAAAAGGTTATTTGACCATTATGGCAATCAGCTTTGGTGAAATATTTTTAGGACTGCTTTTTTTGAAGGTGAAATATGCGCTTATAATTGCTGCGGTAACCTCGGTTGTTGATATTCTTCCTGTTTTGGGCTCGGGTACCGTGCTTATCCCGTGGGCGCTTTTTAGTGCTCTTTCAGGTAATACAAGCCGAGCAATAGGCTTGGTTATAATTTATTTGATTATCACGGCTGTAAGAAATATTATAGAGCCCAAGATTATTGGCTCAAAGGTGGGTGTTCATCCGCTTATCATGTTGGCGGCAGTGTTTATAGGCTTGAGTATTTTTGGAACAAGCGGAATTGTTTTGATGCCGGTGGCGGTTATAGTCATAAAAAGCTGGTTGGAAAGCGTGTATAAGCTGAAACAACAAAACTCAAACAATGATACAAGCAAAAGCAGTTCTTAACGGACTGCTTTTTCGTTACCTTGTGAGTTGTTTCGGCATAAAATGTATGGGGTGAAATGATTGTTTTGCCTCGGGAACTGATTTAACAGGAGGGGATAAAATGGTAAAAGTTCTTATGGTTACAACAACAGCAACCTTTGCCGAAAAAGGTAAGGATGTTTTGCAGAGAAACGGTATTAGTTCAAGGGTAAAGAAAATTCAAGGTGGAACAGCCGCAGGCTGTTTGTTTGGTATTATGGTTGATGTCGACGATTATCAAAAAGCAATAGAGCTTTTAAAGGATGCTAACGTAAGGGTAATATCCGTAAAGGAAGTACCGTCATGATATATTTTGATAATGCTGCTACAACGGGTGTAAAACCGCCGCAGGTAATAAGGGCGGTTGATTTGGCTTTAAAAGAAATGTCGGTCAATCCCGGTAGAGGCGGATACCGCGAGTCGATAAAATGCTCCGAGTTTATTTATAATTGCCGAACAAAAGTATCACAGTTTTTCTCGGCAGATGCACCCGAAAGGGTGGTTTTTACGGCCAACTGTACTACAGCACTTAATACGGTGATAAAGGGTGTGTGCCGACCTAACGGGCACGTTGTGGCTTCAAGCTTAGAGCATAATGCAGTTGCAAGACCCTTGTATAAAATGCAAAGAGCAGGTGTTGACGTCGATTTTGCAGAGGTCATATTTGGCGAAAGGGAAGCAACCGTAAGGTCGTTTGAACGTCTTATAAGACGGGATACCGATTTGGTAATCTGCACCCACGCTTCCAACGTTACGGGTGAGGTTTTGCCTATAAAGGAAATAGGCGAAATTTGTGCTAAACGCGGTGTGCCTTTTGCAGTAGATGCGGCGCAAACTGCAGGTATACTTGATATAAATATGAAAGATATGAAAATCGACTATTTGTGCGTAGCGCCGCATAAGGGCCTTTATGCACCTATGGGCACAGGTATTTTAATAGCGTTGGGTGAAATTCCTAATACGCTTATAGAGGGTGGAACAGGCTCAATGTCGGCAAGCTATGAACAGCCTTTGGATTTACCGGAAGCGCTTGAAAGCGGTACTGCAAACGTTCCCGGTATTGCGGGAATCTCTGCGGGAATTGATTTTGTAACGCAAAAAACACCTAAGGCTATTTATAAGCACGAAATGGAGCTTGTAAGATATATCTATGAAAAGCTTTTAAAAATATCGGGTATTATGCTTTATACAGCATATCCTTTAGATAACCTTTATGTGCCGACGCTTTCATTTAATTTAAGGGATAAAACAAGCACCGAAACGGCTTCGATTTTAGCAGATAATAATATTGCGGTACGTGCAGGCTTGCACTGCGCTCCTATGGCACACCGCCGTATCGGAACAATAGATACAGGAACGGTGCGCTTGTGTTGTTCGGCGTTTAATTCTAAAGCAGAGGCCGACTATCTGCTTTCGGTTGTAAAAAAACTTTAAATTATAGTAATTTTTCAATAATTACTATTGATTATGCAGGGTTTGTTATGTTAAAATAATTATGAAAATGTATATTGGTGGAAAATTAGGTTTTTCGTCTTAAAAAGGGAAGGACGTGAAAAAATGTCAGAGTTCTTTACAAAAGCTTTTGACGCTATTGCGGGTTTTTTTACGCAAATATTTATGGCGTTTTTGGATTTGCGCGCGAATGATATTATAGATATCCTCGTCGTTGCCTTTATCATTTATAAAGCTATTGGATTTTTCAAGGAAACAAGGGCGAAAATTTTAATAAAAGGTATCGTTTTGGTTATAGGTATTTGGATTTTCGCCCAGTGGTTTAATCTTATCAGTTTAAAGTGGTTGCTCGTTAAGTTTTTTGACTATGCAATTATCGCTGTCGCCGTTGTCTTTCAGCCTGAGCTTCGTCATGCGCTCGAACGTGTGGGACATAGTAATTTTGGTATGCTTATCTCAGGCCAGAACAACGTGCAAAATGCAGAATACAAAAAGTGTATTGACGACGTATGCAAAGCTTGTGGAACTATGCAGGAGCATAAAACCGGTGCGCTTATTGTTTTTGAACGCTCGACACCTTTGGGTGAGGTGCTTACTACCGGAACAGAGCTTAATGCAGAAGCTTCGCAGGAGCTTGTGGGTAATATTTTCTTCCCGAAATCTCCCTTGCATGATGGCGGTCTTATAATTCGTGACGCTAAGCTTGCGGCTGCAGGATGTATTCTTCCTTTAACTTCAAATAACGAGTTGAGTAAGGAACTTGGAACGCGTCATCGTGCTGCTATTGGTATGAGTGAAACGTCAGATGCTGTTGTTGTCGTTGTTTCTGAAGAAACGGGAACCATTTCGGTTTGTATTGACGGTGTTATTGAAAGAGGTCTTAATCAGATAGAGCTACGTGAAAAGCTTTATGAAATGCTACTTAACAACGAAACCGAAAAGAAAAAATCGCTTTTCTCAAAATTGTTCAAAAAGAATAAAAATGAACAGTAATTTTTCAAAAGAAAGGATGTGACGGCACTGTGAAATTTAACCCTGCGGCTTTTATAAGCCGGTTGTTTGATAACAAAAAGTTTTTGGTTACGTTTTCAGTAGTAGTTGCTATTATTTTTTGGCTTATTATTGATATTAACGAAAATCCTATGCGTGAGATAACCGTTTCTCAAATACCTGTCACCGTGTCTGAACAGACTGATGATAACGGCAATATTTTGTCGATAGTGGGCGAGTTTGAAAACAAGGTATCGGTTACGGTAAACGGCGCCGGATATCTTGTTAGCGACGTTGACAAGGATGATATAAGCGTTACTGTTTCTTCGTATGCCGATGTAACCAAGCCTGGTACTTATGTTTTATCACTTACCGCTACAACAAGTAAAAGTGGTTGCACAATTTCAAAAATAAGTCCTTCGTATGTCAAGGTTGTTTTTGACTACAATTCGACTAAGGATATACCGGTTTCGGTTAATACTGATAAGTTTAAAGAGTATGTAGCAACCGACTGTGAAATTTATAAAAGCAGCCTTAAAAACAATTCTAACGGCGAGGAAATAGAAAATCTTTCAATTTCAGGTCCGTCGGAGATTGTCAGCACTATCGCAAAGGTTGTAGTAACACCCATTCTTCCTGAGGGAGATATTAAGTCTGAAACTCAGAACTTTAAACCTATTCTGGTATTCTACGACCACAATGACAAGGCTGTCGATGCTTCGCAGATAGTATATAATCAGGACGTATATGCAAGAATAGTGGTTTACAAAACAGCCGATGTTGATGTTTATCCTACCTTCTCAAATATGCCTGATTGCTTTGCCGACAGTAAACCTGAGTATACATTAAGTGTTTACAACGAGGTTTCTAAAAAGAATGAGACGGTTACCAAGGTTACGGTTAAGGGCCCTGTTGATACGGTAAATAATCTTTTGAGCAAGGGCTTAATGCTGTCGCCTATAGATTTTGCCGAAGTTAAACCGCGTAACACATCATTTAATGTTTCCTTTGTGTTGGATGAAGGTGTACTTATTGCCGACGGCACCGAGGAAGTTACCGTTTCACTTAATTTAGGTGAATTAGGTACAAGTTCTATTAGCATTGATCCGTCCAAGGTCGTCTATGAAGGTTTGCCTGCTAATTTCAAAGCCTCAACCTCATATAAAAAGACGATAAAAGTGGTTGTTTGCGGAAAATATGCCGAGCGTAGAAAACTGAATGCAAACAATGTTTCGGTTGTTGTGGATTGCTCTAACGTAACCGAAGCAACGGTAGAAACAATGAAGATTAGAATCAAACTGCCTAACGGTGTTGAGGCTTGGGTAAACTCGGTTGACCCTGCTGAAATAAGTGTTACGATAGAATAACAACACCCAATATAAAACTTGAACCCGACTGCTGTGTAGTTCTAAGCGGCAATCGGGTTTTTGACATAGACATGCTATTCGCCATACAATGTATTGGGTGATTTTTATGTTACAGACTTTAGCAGGGATGTTGATAGCGTTTTTCTGTGTCGCAGGTGCGGTTTCAATTATAAAGTATATAGCATTAAGAATTACGGCACCCTGCACCGACGACCGTAGAGTTTATGCCGTTATGTTAAAGGGTAATGATGCCGATATTGAGCTGCAAATGGCTATGGAAACTCTTGATTGGGACAGTGCTTTGCTTAATGCCAGAGCTTATGCAGTCGACTGTGGATTAGATAAAGAATTGGCTTTATATTGTAAAAAGATGTGTCAGGATAGCCGTTTTCGATTTATTTCGTGTTACGAATTTGGAGACGTTATGCAAACGGCTTATGAGGAGAACGATTAAAAAGAAAGGACCGGTGGAGTATGAACGAACAGTTGGAAATTATAAGCGGAACTGTTAAGCAAATTGTTTTCAGTAATGCTCAGACCGGTTTTTCGGTTATAGAACTTGAAAATAGCGGTTTTACCGAAACCGTTGTAGGTAATATCAGTAACGTAAGTGTTGGCGAGGAGTTAGAGCTTACGGGTAAATTTGTTGTCCATTCAGTATACGGTCAACAATTTAAGGCCGAAAGCTTTGTCAAAACCTTGCCGTCTGGTTCGGCTGCGATTTTGAAATATCTTTCCTCGGGTACTGTTAAGGGCATTGGCCCTGCAACCGCTAAAAAGATAGTTAAACTGTTTGGTGACAAAACCTTTGATATTATGGAAAATGAGCCCGAAAGACTGGCGCAGATAAAGGGTATTTCAATTTCAAGAGCGGTAGAAATGGGCAAGGAAATTGCCGCAAGAAAATCTTTAAGAGAAATGTGCTTAAGACTTGCACAGTATGGACTTACTGCCGACGATTCGGTCGGTGCTTTTAAGGTGCTGGGTGAGTCGGCTGTTGAGCAAATAGAAGCCAATCCTTACGTTTTGTGCAAGGAAGGCATAGGCTTTGACTTTGAGAGAGCAGACGAAATTGCCGAAAAGCTTAATATTTCGCACGATAGCACGGACAGACTATGTGCAGGTATTGAATATATAATTGAACACAACCATCTTAACGGTCATACGTGTTTACCTAAGCAAAAGGTGTTGGAAATAGCGTCGAATTTGCTGGAATGTGACGTTCGTTTGATTGATGATGCCTGTTGTGTCGTTGCCGAAAGGAAAAGTGTCGCAACCTTTGTGATGGACGGCATCGAATTTATAGCTTCATATAAACTATACGACCACGAAAAATACATAGCCAACCGACTCAAATTAGAGCTTTCATTAAACGCTAAAGAAAAACCGGTTACAAAAACGGAAATTGATGATATTGGTAAAAAGTTGGGGTTGGAGTTTGAAGAGCTTCAGCGTCAGGCAATAGCCAAAAGTATTACGTCGGGTATTTTCATTTTAAGCGGCGGACCGGGAACAGGTAAAACCACAACGGTTAACGGAATTATAAGAATAATGGAAAAACGCGGGCTTAAGGTTGCTTTAGCGGCGCCGACGGGACGTGCTGCTAAGCGTATGTCTGAGCTTACGGGTAAAGAGGCAAAAACCATACATAGATTGCTTGAGGTCGGTACTTCTGAGGACGGAAAAGGCCATATTTTTGTCAGAAATGAGAAAAATATGCTTGAATGTGATGCTATAATTGTCGACGAAATGTCGATGGTTGACGTTTCGGTTTTTGATGCCTTGCTTAGAGCTATGCGTATGGGCACGAAGCTTGTTTTGGTGGGTGACAGCGACCAGTTGCCAAGTGTTGGAGCAGGTAACGTGCTAAAAGATTTGGTGGCAAGCGGAAATTTTCAATGCGTACATCTTAAAAAGATTTTCAGACAGGCGTTGGAAAGCCTTATAGTTGTTAATGCGCATAAAATTATTGCCGGTGAGGATATGGAGCTTGACCGTAAGGATGCCGACTTTTTTATGCTTGAGCAAAAAACGCCCCATCAAGCCTTGCGTCTTATAAGTGATTTGTGTTGTGTAAGACTGCCTCAAAGCTACGGCTTTTCTCCGACTGAGGATATTCAGGTGCTTTGCCCGTCCAAAAAGATGGAGTTAGGCACTGTGAACATTAATAATATGCTTCAAAGCAGGTTAAACCCACCGCGCGATGACCTGCCTGAAATTGCCTTTAAAGGCTTTGTTTTGCGAAAAGGCGATAAGGTTATGCAGACCAAAAATAATTATGACATTGTCTGGGAAGATGATGACGGTAATGCAGGTCTTGGCGTTTTTAATGGCGATGTCGGTGTTTTGGAGGATATTGATGTTGAAAACCGTATTTTATCGGTACGGTTTTTGGATAAGGTTGCAGAGTATTCGGGTGACGAGGTTATGCAGTTAGAATTGGCATACGCCGTAACTGTGCATAAAAGTCAGGGTAGTGAATTTGACTGTGTGGTTTTGCCGATACTTGATTTTCCGTATCAGTTAAAATATCGTAATTTGTTATACACGGCTGTAACAAGAGCTAAAAAAATGCTTATAGTTGTCGGTAGTCGCGCCGTACTTAAAGCAATGGCTTTGAATGACAAAAAAACCTTGAGATATACGGCATTAAAGCACCTGCTTTGTGAGGATAAATAGTATGTCGATTTTTACTGAAATAATAAAGCTTGTTTATCCGTCAAGGTGTCCTTGTTGCGCCAAGCTTAATGATGACGGTGCTCCTTGCGAAGCTTGTCGGCAGAGGTTGACCGATTGTCTTGTGGAGGATGACGCTTGTAAGCGCTGCGGCTTGAGTAAGGCGCAATGTGAGTGTAAGGTTTTTAATTTTCTGTTTTCAGGTTTGTGTGCGCCTTATTATAATAAGGAAGCCGCGAGTGAAATGATTTACGGATTCAAATATGCTAACCGTCCGTATGCCGCCAAGTTTTTAGGCTTTGAAATGGCTGAAAGATTTAAACGGGTGTTTAAAAGGGTAAAGCCCGATTTTGTTTGCTTTGTGCCCAGCCTGAAAAGAGATGTTAGTAAAAGAAATTACGATTATGTTTATCTTCTTGCCAAAACGGTAGCTAAGGAGTTGGACGTGTCGTTAAAAAGCAAGGCTATTATCAAAGCCAAAGCAAACGAGCCGCAACATAAGTTGAATGCTGACCAAAGGCAGTCAAACGTTAAGGGCGCTTATAAAGTGACCACCCGTTTTGACGGTAAAACCGTACTGCTTATTGATGATATTAAAACTACAGGCTACACCTTGAATGAATGTGCCAAGCAGCTGCGTTTGGCGGGTGCCGAAAAGGTTTATTGCCTTACGGCCGTTATAACGGCAAATAAATCTTGTAATAACAGCAAATATAAAATATAATGTAATTGTAGATTAGTTTACGGAGGTTTAAATATGCCTGTTGATATAGCGATTGATTTCGGAACCTCAAAGACCGTTTTGTTAAGCGGTAACAAGGTGCTTTTGGAACAGCCTACGGTAGCAACGGTTGACAGTGAAACCTGGCAGCCCATTTGCTTTGGTGACCGTGCTAAAAGTATGGTTGGCAGAACGCCTGAAAATCTTGAAACGGTGTTTCCTATTCAAAGGGGAATGATAGCCGATTATGACG
>JAZRNK010000111.1:0-4865 GCA_045648145.1 Acutalibacteraceae bacterium
GTTTATATTAGAGCACGATGATGGCGGCTATTATATAATGTATACGGGCGAGAGACAGGACATAAGGTTTTTTGAGGCGTTACCTAAAACCGATACGATAGTAGACGACCTTGCAAGGCTTCATGCCGACGGATGTATCAACATTTGGCCCAGTACTAACTGTTGCTATGATACGCCTGAGCTTAAGTGCAAATTCTGTTCTTTACAACCGACACATTCAAAACCGATAGATGTCAACGTGCTGTGTGAAGGCTTGAAAAAGCTTATGGCACAGGTTCCCACATACACACTTAATTTTAGCGGTGCAACGTATCTTAATCCCGACAAAATGGTGGAGTATTGGTGTGAACTGTCAAGCAAAATTCGAGAATTTTCAAATTGTCCTATTGCTATTGAGTTTGCTCCGCCGTCCGATTTGTCGCTTATTGATAAATTGAAAAATAGTGGCGCTACGGTAGCTATAATGAATATAGAGGTAGTAGACAAAGCGCTTCGCAAGCAAATTTGTCCCGGAAAATCGGGCATTACGATTGAGCATTACCATAAAGCGTTAAGTCGCGCAGTCAGTGTGTTTGGTCGCGGTCAGGTGTCTAGCGTTATGATTGGCGGCATACAGCCTTGGGACGATATTTTAAATGAGTGTGAAATATTGACTGAAATGGGTGTGTTTCCGACAATAATGCCGTTTAGACCTTTGGATGACTGCCGTTTGGTTGACGCCAAATCTTGCGATGTTGACGAGTTGATCAAGGTTTCTGAACAACTTGGAAAAATGTTAAGAAAGCACAACTTAGCTCCGCATTGTCAAGAGGGTTGTACCAAGTGCGGCGGTTGCTCAATAGAAAACGACTGTTTTAATGCGTAATCAGACAATAATTGCGGCAAAAGCGTCTAAAAACAGCGAAACAATGTCAAAATAAACAATTTGTAAGGTACGATTTTGTGAATTAATACCCAACAAAAAACTTGCATTTGTTTTAGCTCTTTGTTATAATATGGATAAGAGTGGTGTTATGTCTGAATTTATAGGTAGACGTATGCACTTTAATAGATTATTTATCTAAAGGAGAATCTTTTATGATGGCAAGAAACTTAAGAAAAGTTGTCAGCATACTTTGTGTGGTTGCGATTGTTCTTTCGTTCAGTGTTTCTACACTTGCGGGAACTTTTTCTGCCGCCGGTATTAATGATGCCCCTGCAGGCACCGAGCCGAACGGACTGACCAGCACAAGATATGAATACAACTTCATTGATGATGCAACAAAGTCAAGCTATTATGCTGCATCTGACTCGGCGTTCAAGTTTATAACAGACGCTGATGCAGATGAAAACGGTTTGCTTATCGAATTTACTAAAAAGGCTTCACTTAGCGCAAACTCCAACTATCTCGGTAGCGCTGTTATGCTTCGCGATAAGGACAACAACCTTGGTGATGCAAACGGTTCTATTAAGATAGAAGCAGGCAAGAGATACGCTGTTGTTGTAAAATATAAGGTTGCAGACTTTGGTGAAAACGCAAGTGTTGACGTTGCTTTGGCATTCACAAACGCTGCTGAACCCACCGGTTACGAGGATGATAATCTCGGACGTATTAAGCCTATCGTTGAAACTGCTAAAAATATTACTTCAACCGACACACAGTATCTCATTGCATACATAGACGGTGATGCTTCTTATAAGTATTCATCTAGTGCTACTGCTCCCAATGCCGGTAAGCGTCTTGCTATTGCTGTAAGCACTGCAAGAAACGGTAGGGCTGCAGAGGTACTTATTGAGAACGTTACAGTTACTGTTGTAGATAAGAGCGTTTCTAACAATCCTGTTTTCGTAACCACCTATGCAGAGGGTATTCCTACTGTATACGGCGGTCAGGCAAACATTGATTGGAAGCTTCCTGACTTAGAGTTGGATGCTAATTCGGGTTATACTTTTGTTTCCTGGTGTGCGGACGAGGCTTTAACAACTGCTCTTACAACACTTAAGCCGGTTGACGATAGCACTGTTGCTTATGCAAAGTGCCAGAAGCTCACAAAGGTTACCTTCAATAACTCTGGTAGCCTTTCCGAGCAGTATCTCCTTCCCGGTGAAAGCCTTGCTAACCCCAAGCGTCCTAACGGCAAGGTATACTTTATGGGTTGGTATACCGATTTTGAGTTCAAAAATAAGGTGACAGAGGTTCCTGCTACCGATTGCACACTTTATGCAAAGTATAATCTCACCGAGATTAACTTTGACAACGGTGGTTATTCAGATCTTTATGCCGGTACTGCCGGTGGTAAAATCACTCATGTTGTTGACCCTGCAGACCCCAACAATAAGCTTTTGAAACTTGATCTTGCTTATGCAAGAGGTATGATTGAGGTTGGTACTTACGATGCAGAGGGTGAAGTTCCTGCATACGTATTAAAACCCAATACAACATATCAGTTCTCCTTTAGATATAAAACCGATGCGCTTGGTGCAGACGTAGGTCTTAATGTGAATCTTCAATTAGGCGCACAGACGGTATATAGCGATGATTCGAGTGAAACAAGACTTGCTAATCTTGATGCTTATACTATAATTGGTACTGCACCTGACGGTCATGATTGGATTACTGTTAGTGGACAGTTTACAACTAACAGCAATCTCGTTTATGAGCGTGTAAACTTTACAGTTCAGGATAAGCTTTATCTTTGTGTCAGAACTACAACTAAAAGAAACGGATATACACAGTATTCACAGGACAAAAGAACCGTTTATGTTGACGATTTCCTTTTCGGCGAGGTTTCTGATGAGTTGCCCGAGGATCTTATCCAAATCGCCTTCGAGACAAATTCTGAAGCATTAGTTCCTTCTTTCGGTATGCCTGGAGACGATATTGATCTTCCCACACCTGAAAACTTTGCCGGTCACGAGTTTGAAGGTTGGTATGTTGACAAAGAGTTGACTGTTCCCTTTACTGATACTGTTTTCGGTACTGAAAACATGACTCTCTATGCAAAGTGGAAATTTACCGAGTGGGTAATGGACTTTGAAGAGCATTCAACAGGTGGTTCTCTCCGTTACAATTCCGTGCAAATGGGTTCTAACAAAGTAATGCGTTATAATTACGAGCAGGGTAACAAGTACAACACTTCTTCACCCTCGGCATTTGGTGGTATAATGCTTAACCATGGTCAAAGAGCTCCCTACTTGGCAATCAACGGCGTTACTTATAAGATTTCCTTTAAGTATATGGTAGAAGAAACTGACTCTGATTTGTCAATTCGTGCAGTTACTGCTGCAAAATTTGACAGATGGAACAACGCTGTCGATCAGGGCGACCTTGCATGGACTGAACCTAAGAGTGAAATTGAGCTTGGCGTTTGGAAGACAGGCGAGTTTGAGTTCACAGCTGTATTTGATGAAACCAAGACCAATAATAGTCACTTAGGCTTTACCGTTGCAGGTGACCATACTACTTATTTTGACGACATTACAGTTCTTGCATCTTATGACTTTGCTAACTGTTACGGCGATGTAATTTATAAGTTCAACACCTTAAGTGCTGACTTTATTTATCCGATGTCTGGTAATGTCGGTGAGTCTTTGAAGCTTCCTGTTGCAACACGCGCAGGTCATATGTTTGACGGTTGGTATGAGGATCTTGATTTTAAAACCAAGTTCACTGGTACAACCTTCGGCACTGAGGATAAGACTCTTTATGCTAAGTTCCTTCTTGGTACATTTAGTGAGAGCTTTGAGGAATTGCCTAAGTCAGTTCAAACTGCAGGTATCGCACCCGCATACAAGCTCTACACAAAGGATACACCTGATTTCTCTGCCGCTAACCTCTATAAAGGTGGCACCGCACTTTATCGTGACGGTTCTTATGCAGGTGATAAGGCATTCACTATCAGCCGTTCCAAAGAGCTTGCTCTTGAAATCGGCAGACAGTATACAGTTACATTCTATGTAAAGCCTACAGAAGTTACCAATGCAGCAGGTACAATCTCGTTGCTTGGTCTCGAGAATATGACCAAGATCGGTAAGCCTGAGTCTACTACCGTAATCACTAATGTTGGTTCACTCAATGCAGGTAAGTGGAACAAAGTTTCTTACACCTTTACCGCTAAATCAGAGTTTCTTGGTATTTCTTCAAGTGAAGGCAATAGCATGTACTTTGATAACGTTACTGTAACTCTTAACGGTTACAATCCCAACACTGGCTCTGGTAGCGCAGGTGTTGGCGGTTCTACCGGCGATGCATCTGTAAGTCCTTACATTGTTCTTGCGATGATTGTTCTTGCTGCAGGCGCAATTGTTGTTACAGGCAAAAAGGTTTATTCAAAATAATCCAAAATTAATTAAACGGTGTGGTTAATAGCCACACCGTTTTTTTGTACAAAAAAACAAAAATAATTGTTCGACTTTTTTCGTCTTTAAAGTAAATAAATTAATCATAAAGTATTGAGTTTTTAAAACAAATTGTATATAATTATAATGTTAAATTATGAAAGGAGTTTTCATATGAATTATTCAATTGAAGTTCAAAACATGTGTTGTGTGGCTAAGGGCCCTCATCACGGTCCTGCTCCTATTCCTGAAGAGGGTAGATGGGTACAGGCAAAAGAAATTACTGACATTTCCGCTTATACACATGGTGTTGGCTGGTGTGCACCTCAACAGGGTGCTTGTAAGCTTTCACTCAACGTTAAGAACGGAATTATTGAGGAAGCATTAGTTGAAACAATCGGTTGTTCGGGCATGACTCATTCGGCTGCTATGGCTGCTGAAATTCTCCCTGGTAAGACTCTTTTAGAGGCTCTTAATACCGACCTTGTTTGTGACGCTATTAATACTGCTATGCGTGAGCTTTTCCTCCAGATCGTTTACGGTCGTTC
>JAZRNK010000112.1:0-8077 GCA_045648145.1 Acutalibacteraceae bacterium
TGCAGGTCACTGGTCGTTTGTCGAGCATCCTGTACAGGCCGCCGCCATTTTAAAAAGCTTTTTACCCTAAAAAAAGGAGATGACACCGTGAATATGTATGTTGCCCTGATTTTTAACCTTGCTTGTAGCATATTGGGTGTGTTGTCAACAGTGCGCCAGTTTCAGATGTTGCAGCAAAATTCGTATTTTGCGGTGAGGTATTTAAGATGGTATAAGGGCTCGTTCGGTTTTGGCAAGCTTTTTAATATCGCCGTCTCCGTTTTGGGTGCTGTACTTATTGCAATAGGCATTTTGCCAAGGCTTAAAACGGTCAGCCTGCTGCTTTGTGCCCTTTTTCTTGTCTTCCTTTTAATAAACGCTATCATAAGCCTTAACCAAAACAAAAAATCCATCAAAAAATTGGTGGTTACAGCAAGGGTAAAGCGTATGTTTGTCTGCACTGCCTGCCTTTTTGCAGTTTTAACGGCCCTGTCTTTGCCCTTCGGTCAAAAAACGGCTACCGTTATGACTGCGGTCATCTATTTTCTGTCAATGCTTTCGTCCTTGACCGTTCTCATAGTTCTCACACTTATGAAGCCGGTCGAAAAGGCGATTTCCAACTACTACGTAAACGACGCTAAAAAGCTTTTAAAGGGTATGAAGAATTTAAAAATCATCGGCGTTACGGGTAGCTACGGTAAAACCAGCACCAAGTTTATTTTAGGCAGAATTTTAAGCGAAAAATATAACACCCTCGTCACCCCCGAAAACTATAACACCCCGATGGGTATAGTTTTAACGGTGCGTAACCTTTTACGTCCACAGACCGAGGTTTTTGTAGCCGAAATGGGCGCAAAGTGTAAGGGCGACATCGCCGAGGTTTGCAGTATTGCCGATGCCACAATGGGCGTTATAACGTCGATTGGCCCTCAGCATTTGGAAACCTTTAAAAACATCGAAACCGTTACAAGCACCAAGTTTGAGCTTGCCGACCACGTTAAGCAAAACGGCGGAAAAATGTTTTTAAACACCGATAACGAGTATATAAATGCCAATAAAAACGGCTATGATTATATAAGCTACGGCACCAAAAATGCCGACTGCAAGGCGGAAAATATTTCGTATTCGCCGTCAGGCCTTACCCTTACGGTCACAAAGGGCGATTTGAAATTTGATGTCACCTCAAAACTTTTGGGTACACATAACGCTCTTAATATAACCGCAGCCGCAGCCGTCGCGTTAGAATTGGGACTCACCCCCGACGAGATTGCCTTTGCGGTATCCAAGCTTAAACCTATTGAACACCGCCTACAGCTTAAAAGCTATATCAACGGCTCAACTTTAATTGACGATGCCTATAACTCCAACCCCGAGGGCTCGTTAGAGTCGGTGCGTGTTTTGGGCAGCTTTAAGGGTATGAAAAAGATTATCGTTACCCCAGGACTTGTCGAATTAGGCGATAAGGAATACGAATGTAACCACCGTTTAGGCGCCGAGGCGGCCAAGGTTTGCGACGTTATTATTCTCGTCGGTAAAAAACGCTGGGCACCTTTGAAGGATGGCGTGCTTTCAAGCGGTAATTTTGACGAGCAAAACCTCTACACCGTTTCAAGCTTTAAAGAAGCGGTCACGGTATTTTCTACTATGTGTGATAGCAATACGGTCATTCTTTTTGAGAACGACCTTCCCGATAACTATTTAAACTGATAGGAGTAAAAGCTATGAAAACAACTATTGCGGTATTTTTCGGCGGCCGCTCGGTCGAACACGAGATTTCGATTATCTCGGCAGTACAAGCCATGAGCAATATTGATAAAGAAAAATATAACGTTGTCCCCGTATACATGACCAAGCAGGCCACCTTTTATACAAGCGATAAATTTTTTGATATTGAGATTTTCAAAACACCTCAACAAATTGAGAAAAAGTGTGACCGCGTTGCCTTCACCTCTAAAAACGGCAAATTTTTGATGGAATACGTTGATGGACTTTTACGCAAAAAGCCCGTCGCTATCGACGTTGCCTTCCCTATCGTTCACGGCACCAACTGTGAGGACGGCTCTTTGCAGGGCTTTTTCGAAACCTACGGTGTTGCATATATAGGCTGCGATGTTCTGTCATCGGCTGTCGGTATGGATAAGGTGCTTTTCAAAAATATTTTGCACGACCGTAATATTCCCGTACTTCCCTGTGCCGATTTTACGGCTAAGGAGTGGGCGCTTGAAAAAGCGACTATTTTAACTAAAATTTCCGAAATTTCGGACTATCCATTAATCGTAAAGCCTGCTAATTTGGGCTCAAGCGTCGGTATTTCCAAGGTCGAAAACGAAACAGAGCTTTTGACAGCTATCGACCTCGCCTGCTCGTTTGCCGATAAAATTTTGGTCGAGCATGCTGTGACCAATTTGCGAGAGATAAACTGCTCGGTTTTGGGTGACCGTAACGGTTGCGACGCCTCCGAGCTTGAAGAACCCGTTATGCACGACAAAATTTTGTCGTATGACGATAAATATCGCGCCAATGCAGGTAAATCGGGCTCAAAGGGCATGGCTTCGTTAAGTCGTAAGCTCCCTGCCGACCTGTCGCCCGAAAAAGCGGAAGAAATAAAACAAATCGCTAAAGAAACCTTTAAGGCTATCGGCGCCTCGGGTGTTGTAAGAATTGACTTCCTTTTAGACACCGCCAATAATGACAAGGTCTACGTCAACGAAATTAACACCATCCCCGGCTCACTCTCGTTCTATCTTTGGGAGGCAACCAACCTCAAATATCCCGAGCTTATCGACAAGTTGGTCTCCCTTGCATTTAAGCGCCAACGTGACCGCGAGAATACTATGTTCACCATAGACACAAATATTCTTAACGAAAGCAGTTTTGGGTGCAAAGGCTCAAAGGGTAAGATATAAATGACCGAAATTTTAGTAAAGCTTTTTATAAAAGAAAAGGATGAGAAAAAGTTCCGCAGTAAATGCGGAACCTTTGGCAGTATTGTAGGTATCATCTGCAATCTGTTGCTTTTCGTAATCAAAATTCTTGCAGGTACTTTGTCCGGCTCGGTTTCTATTACTGCCGATGCGTTCAACAACCTGTCGGATATGGGCTCGTCGGTTATGACGCTTTTAGGCTTTAAATTAGCCGCCAAGCCTGCCGACCCCGAGCATCCCTTCGGCCACGGCAGGATGGAATACATATCGGCGGCATTCGTGTCAGTTCTGATAATCATTGTCGGCTTCGAGCTGCTGACAGGCTCGATAGACAAGCTTCGCTCACCCGAAATACCCGCAACCAACATTTTAACCTTTGTTATTTTGTTTGTTTCAATAGCCATCAAGCTGTGGATGTCACTCTTTAACAATACTTTAGGCAAGAAAATCGACTCGCCTGCCCTTTGCGCCACCGCAGCCGACTCACTGAACGACTGTATCTCGACAGGCGCAGTACTGATAGTTTCGGCAGTCTGCTTCTTTGCACCTGACCTACCGTTCACACCCTACCTTGATGCTGTTGTAGGTCTTGCCGTTTCGCTGTTTATTCTCTATTCGGGTATAAAGAGCTTGAAGGAAACTCTCGATACCCTCATCGGCCTCGCACCCGACGCTGATACCGTCAAGGCCATAAAGGACATCGTTTTGTCCAACCCAAGCTTTTTGGGTATCCACGATATGATAGTGCATAACTACGGACCGGGCAGAAGCTTTGCTTCCCTGCACGTCGAGGTGCCTGTAGAAATCGACATTTTGGAATGTCACGAGATGATTGACGCCTGCGAAAAGGAAATTTACGAAACAACGGGTGTCGAAACCGTAATACATATGGACCCCATCGTCACCGACGACGAGGACGTCAACTTTGCCAAAGCGGAATTAAGTAAGAGAATAAAACAGCTCGATGAAAATCTGACCATTCACGATTTTCGTATGGTCAAGGGCGAAAACCGCAACAACCTTATTTTTGACGTGTGTGTCCCTGCCTCGTTTAAGCTCACAAACGAGCAGATAAAACAGTCAATAAGCGCCATCGCCAAGGATATCGACAGCACCTACTGCTGTGTAATCACCGTCGATACCGACTTTTCGGGCGGACATAACGTCTAACCTTTTTAAATTTTTTAAAAGGAGTACAAAAATGAGAACTTCAAAACTGTGTCTGACGATTTTAAGCCTGTTGCTTGTCAGTGTTTTAACTTTAATGACCGGATGTTCTACAAAGATACAGGCAAAGGATTTAATGCAAGGCATAACCCCTAATAGCGTCACTGTTTTGAAAGATTTATCTGAGCATAATGTGTCGGCTACCGACTTTGCAATTCGCTTGTTTAAGGAGTGCAACGAGGACGGCAAAACCACCCTTATTTCACCCTTGTCGGTAATGTGCGCAATATCCATGACGGCTAACGGCACCGACAACGATACCAAAAAGCAGATAGAACAAGCTTTGGGTATGACAACCGACCAACTTAATTTGTATTTATACAGCTACGTAAATACACTGCCTCAAAGTAAAAAATATAAGCTAAGCCTTGCAAACTCTATTTGGTTGAACAGTAACAGAAATTTTGAAGCTAACCAAAACTTTCTCCAGACTAATGCCGACTATTATAACGCAAGTCTATATAGAACTCCTTTTGACAACCAAACCAAAAATGATATAAACAATTGGGTGAATACTCATACCGATGAGATGATTCCTGAGATTTTAGACAGAATTTCACCCGACGCTTTAATGTACCTTATAAACGCCCTCGCCTTTGAAGCCGAATGGCATAATACCTATAATAAAAATCAGGTGCTAAACGGCGATTTTATAAGGTCAGATGGTACGACTGTAAAAACCGACTTTATGTATTCGGAAGAAAGCGCCTATTTAGAAGATAAGAACGCAACAGGCTTTATAAAATATTACTATGAGGGCAAATATGCCTTCGTTGCTCTGCTCCCTAACGAAAACCTTACACTTTCTGAGTATGTTGCAACACTTGACGGTGAAAAAATAGCCGACTTACTCTCAAACCCACAGCAAACGGTCGTCAACGCTGCTATTCCAAAATTCCAGACCGAGTATAAGGTCGAAATGTCGGATATGCTCAAAAATATGGGTATAGTGGATGCTTTCGATGCTTCAAAAGCAGATTTCAGTAAAATCGGTAACTCACAAAACGGTAATATCTACATTGATAGCGTTTTGCATAAAACCTATATCTCGGTTATGGAGAAAGGCACAAAAGCAGGTGCGGTAACTGCAATTCAGATAAAAGACACCTGTTTGCCGGTAGAAACCAAAACCGTTCACCTTAACCGCCCGTTTGTTTATATGCTGATTGATTGCGAAAACAATCTCCCGTTCTTTATAGGCTCTCTAACCGATATCACAAAATAAAAACTCCCGACAACATTATGAAAATGTTGTCGGGTTTTTCATTTCAACACACTTTTAACCTCTTTATAATCAAGATACGGCAACTGCGCTTGGTCACCGCCCTTGTTGTTGAGCTTAACAAACAGCTTGCAGGTACCTTTACGCTTGTCAAAGAGTGTTCTCTTAATGCAAAAATATTCAATATTTTTGTTTTCGGTTCTCAAACAATTTACCGAAAGCCCTTGACGGTGTTTTATGGAAAAAGCCTTGTCGCTAAAGACTACTTTGCCAATAAAAAGCACCGCCAATTTAACACTTACAAACAAAAAACAAAGGAACAGAAAAACACCCGTGACAAATATAATAAACGACGAAAAATTTTTAAAATAAACACACAGAAAGCCGCCTGCCAAACCGCCCGACAAAGCAAAGCACATCGGTACGAAAAGGCACCGAAAAATTGCATTTTTGCAGGGCTTTAGCACAGAGCTTTTACTGTCAGAAATCGGCAAAAGCTCTCTTACTTTTTCTTTGGCACGCTTTAATCTGACGCTTGGCAACAATACGCTGAACTCTGCCTTGGCAAGACCGTAACCGCAAGCCGAAAATTTAACAACACACCGCCTTATTAACCACATCAACGGCGATACAACCTCACGCACCACGGTAATGGCAGACTTGTTAAAATATAACCGCCTATATGGTAAAACTCCGCCGCTTATAACCATTCTTTTGCTTGAATGAATAATATTAAACCCTACGTTTCGCAAAAACAAAATCACAAAGGACACCGCAGCGCCCACAACCAACGCAAAAATTAAATACTCTAAAATTCTTGGTATGCTTTCAAAGCCTTGCACACTTTTGTTTATTGATTTAATAAGCGTGCTAAAATTTTTGCCCAAAAGCGACGCTGCAGTTTTAACAATCGGAATGGCAATAACCAGCCCCGTCACCGATGACGAGGAGGCAAGCGCCATAAAAAGATTAGAGGCTAAGCTGCTTTTTAAAATCGTTCCATTCTCAATTTTTAAAGTTTCATTGATTTTTAGTGCATCGCACCGCTTTATCGGTATGCTCACGTCCGCCTTGTAGGAAGCACCCGCATCAGTATATATTTTTAAAATATATACCCCAAAAAGCCTTAAAATGAAGTTTTCCTCAACCGAAATAATGCGTTCTGCCGCTTTGGGAATTGTATATGTTACTTGATAAAACAAACCGCGTGATACATAAATACTATCACCAAAAACAATCAAATACCGCTTGTATTTTAAAAACGATAAATATATTGCAACAATAAGCAATATAGCCTCAGCAACCAACAACTGCGAAAGCGTTTGATGTGCGCCCAAAAGATACCTTGCAAGACCGCTTACAACGGGGATTATAAGCAATGATAAATAAGGATACAGAAGCCTTGCAATATATAAAAAGTGCGGCTTTATAATGATTTTTTCAGTCATACATCTGCACCGCCGCCTTAAAATCGGTCAACTGCGAGTAGGTTAAAAATGGCAAACACACCGCTTTGCCCACGCATTTGACAACGACTGCGTAAAGCCCAAAATTGCAAATAATCGGTAGCCTTAACACCTGTAAATAAATCGTTCTCGAATTTGGAAAAATAAACTCTCTTTTAAAAATCAAACCCTTAGAGCAATATATTTTTCCGTTTTTAACCTCTATTACGGTAGCTTTAAAAAGCCTTCTTAAATAAATAAATTCAAAAACACAAAATAAAAGCGACAGTATAACCGACAGATAAATTTTTAATTCTCCTATATCAATAAAAAGTAAACATAAAAAGACGGCGGTAAAAACTACCCCCGCCGAAAATTGCCATAATTTCAAAACGTTTTTGTGTAAATAAAAGGTCATTACTCAAACCCCGGACGGCTATTTTTTGATTTTCTTCCAATATTCTTTATATGCCTGTTCCGTTTTATTATCACCGAATTCGTAATAAATATTGTTTTTTATTTTATCCGGCAGATATTGTTGTTCAACGTAATGATTAGGAAATGCGTGTGGATAAAGGTAATTCTGCCCCTTGATTTCGGCATCGTCACCGTCAAAATGTTTGTTTTGGAGTTGACGCGGAATGGGTCCGCTGTTACCCTTCTCAATATCAGCCATAGCCGCATTTATAGCATCGTGGGCCGAATTTGATTTAGGGCTTATCGCCACCAAAATAACTGCGTTGGCAAGCGGCAGCCTCGCTTCAGGGAGTCCTACCGCTAAAGCAGTGTCAACCGCCGCCTTGACAATAGGTATTATCTGCGGATTGGCAAGTCCAACATCCTCATTGGCGCACACAAGCAACCGCCTGCAAGCCGACGGCAAGTCCCCCGACTCTAAAAGCCTTGCGAGATAATGTATTGCTGCCTGCGGATCACTGCCGCGCATCGACTTCTGGTAAGCCGAAATAATATCGTAATGCTCGTCACCCTCGCGGTCGTATCGCATAGCGCTTTTCTGTGTCAGCGCTTTGGCCGTTTCTAAGGACACCTTGACCTCGCCGTCTAAACGCTCTGACGATAAAACGCAAAGCTCAACCGTGTTAAGCGCCTTTCTCACGTCACCGCCACAGCCACGACTAATAACGTCTAAAACACCGTCCTCAAGTGTAATCTTAACACCCTGCTCGTCACTGCAAATGTCAAACCCACGAACTACGGCAGGTCGAATATCCTCAGCCGAAAGCTGCTTGAATTCAAATACAGTTGAACGGCTTAATATT
>JAZRNK010000113.1:0-2924 GCA_045648145.1 Acutalibacteraceae bacterium
GTTTTGCTAAGCCATGAGCCAAGCACAGTCAAAATTAAGCACGTAGCCATCGGCAAAATTGTCGACTTTAACATTGCCGATATGAACAACATGGGCGCCGCCATGGCACCTGATGATGTTAAAATAAGACCATACCCAACAAACGAGGGTATGGTCTTTTTCTACACACAAATCCAGTATTTAAGGGGGTTCCGAGCACTTTTTAAGAATTTTCAACGCTCAAAATAATGTAAAAAACAGTGGACTTGAAAGCAGGTATATATACCCCAATTCGTCCACAAAAAAGGAGGTAATCATTTTGTTAAAATACTTGGTTGAAACTTTTGGATACAATAGACCTTTTAAGATTTCTGAGGTCAAGTACGATAAGTGTGCTCGTTCTCGAAGATACACTTTAATATCAGAACTATGCAAAAAAGGCAAACTTGTACGTTTTGAGAAAGGAATCTATTATATTCCTAAAACCACAAAATTTGGTATAATTCCATTCGACCCAATGACTGTTATTGAAAAGAAGTATGTTAAAGTTGGCGATTGTGCAATGGGATATTTTGCAGGCAGTCATTTGTTGTATATGCTTGGCTTATCGAAAACTAGAGCAAATACAATAGACGTATTCACGAACAATGAAACCAAAGATTCAAAAATTGTTTTTATTGGCGGTAAGAGAGTACGTTTACATACAACAAGAACAACAGTTGATAAATTTAACATGTCAGTCCTTTGCTTTTTAGAACTAATGAACGGTATCGATGTAGAAACCCTTGACGAGTATAAACGAAAACTAATCACCGACTATATCGCAGAAAACCGAATCACCCAAAGGCAAATCACTAAATACATAACGTACTTTCCAGATAAGACTTGCCGTAATCTAATAGAAAGCGAGGTAATCTACCGTGTCCCGCAGTAATAGTTGTATGGTTTGTACATACCTAATCGAACTTGTAGCCGGAATAATGACCGGTTACATATTTATCTATCTTGACGATGCCATCGTGATGAGATTTGCACTTTCAATGTTGTATATCCCCGCAGTTCTCGTCCTTGTAGATGCAAAATCAAAAGCGGTGCGTTTTCTTGTCTACCTTATACTGACCGCTGTCTGCCTGTGGGGCGTGTTTTACGCTATCTATTGGCGCCGACCTTTCGGATTTTCTCTTATTTTTTGTGCTATTGTCGGTTTTATCTACTATGTAGTATTCACCGATAAAGCAACAAAGGATAAAATGTCAAAAATACTCATCGTCAATGGTTGCTTTATCGCACTCGTATTCCTAATTGCTCTCTCTTTAAACCTTATGTTCAACCCCAGACACGCACCCCTCCTCAACGGTGGTACAGTTATGTGGTGATTCAGATTATTAAGGTGGAATTTTTTACAATTATGTGGTATAATTAGTTCGATAAAATTTTAGTTTATAGGTGAACAGATGACTAAGCGTATCGCAAATATACTTACTTCTTGTCGCATTCTCGGCAGTGTTTTGTTGCTGTTCTTTCCTGCATTTTCCTTAGGTTTTTATATCATATATTTCTTCTGCGGTTTTAGTGATATGCTTGACGGAACGATTGCGAGAAAAACGAACACCGTCAGTAGTTTCGGCTCAAAATTAGATACTATTGCTGACTTTGTTTTTATAGCAGTATGCGCGGTTAAAATATTACCTGTGATTAACATTTCCATTTGGCTGTGGATATGGATAGTCATTATAGCAATTATTAAAACTGCCAATATTGTTTTGGGATTTGTTTGCAGAAAAGAATTTGTAGCTTTACATACCGTTTTAAATAAAGCTACGGGATTATTGCTCTTTCTTCTGCCTTTTACGTTACAATTTATTGAACTAAAATACAATTTTGCGGTTGTATGTGCAATAGCATCTATTTCCTCGATACAAGAATGCTACTACACAATAAAGGCAAATGAAAAATAAGAACTTGTCGAGCAAACAGCAACAACGAGTTGCTTGTGATTCAGCCTAAACTCCGCTATAATAAAAATACAGAAATAAAAGGCGGTAATGATATGGAAACTAAAGATATTATTCTCGAACTGAGAACTAAAAAAGGAATGTCGCAAGAAGAACTTGCAGAAAAGGTGTTCGTAACCCGTCAGGCGGTTTCTCGTTGGGAAAACGGTGAAACTACGCCGAATACCGAAACATTAAAACTGTTATCAAAACTATTTGATGTATCTATCAATACGCTTCTCGGCTCTCCGCAAAAACTAATTTGTCAATGTTGCGGTATGCCTCTTGAAGATTCTAATACAAGTCGCGAAAAAGACGGCTTTTTCAATGAAGAATACTGCAAATGGTGCTATGCAGACGGTGAATATATGTATCATAATATGGACGATTTAATAGAGGTCTGCGTGCAGAATATGGCAAATGAGCACTTTTCTTCTGAGCAGGCTCGTGCGTATATGAAGGATATGTTACCTAAACTTGACTATTGGAAACAGTATAAATACCTCGGCGGGGCAGAAAAGTTTGAAGAATTCAAGCAACAACTTATCAATGAATTTAATGAGTTACATATTGAAGGAATGCCAAAGGTTGAAAAGCTAAATGCGCTCGTGGGCGGATACATTAACCTTGAATACCGCCTCCCAAACGGTCAAACCGTCAAATTTCTTGATGATAATGCAACATATCTCGGCAATCAGTTTGAATGCGAATTCGGCGGTGACCGCTGTTTCGGTATCGCCGCAAATATGGATTTCTTACTTGTTTGTACCTATGAAGAAAACGGCAAAAACCCCGAACTTGTAATTTATAAGAAAAGATAAAGCAACCGCTGAGGAATCGAAACTCCTCAGCGGCGTTTTTTACGTTTATCGGACTACCGAAGAATGGCTATAGATATAGAACTCCTCTTGGCTCGGCATCCACTTCTTTTCCTTTGGTGGGAAAGTGGCG
>JAZRNK010000114.1:0-3165 GCA_045648145.1 Acutalibacteraceae bacterium
TAAAGCATATCAATCGTCTTTTTTGCTATTTTATCGGGAAACGCGTGGGTATGAAAGTCTATTACCATTTAATGACACCTTGATTTCGTATTGTTTTATAAATTTATGATAAACAAATTGTAGCATAATATTTGGGTGTAAACAATAATTTTTTGTAAAATCCACTCTAATTTTTGTCGGTTTTTGCGTTGACTTTTTCGTCGCTATAACTTGAAATGTAATATGTAAGGTGGTATAATTTTTATATACAAAAGGTTTATTTTTGAGGGGTGGAAAAATGACCAGCGAAGCGTTAAAGCAAAATTTAATGAAGCAGTATCCGTACAGGATAGAGCTTCATGCACATACAAAGCCGGTAAGTCTTTGCAGTGAGATTGACCCGGAAGAGATGGTCGAAATATACAGTGCAAAGGGCTATGACGGTATTGTTATAACCAACCATTTTATTTTACAGAGTTTAAGCGAGCAGGGAAAAGAGCAGGGTATAAGAGAATATATTGACTGTTTTGAACGGACAAGAAAATATGCCGAAAGGTGCGGACTTAAGGCTTTTTTGGGCGCTGAAATAAGATTTACCGAGAACAATAATGACTATCTTATTTTTGGCGTTGATGAGGATGTTTTGTCGGTTTGTTACGATTATTTAGACAAAGGCTTAGCCGTTTACCGAAAGGAAGTTAAGCTGCCCGACAGCGTGTTTGTTCAGGCGCATCCGTTCAGAAATGGTATGCAGCTTGTCAACCCTATGTTACTCGACGGAATGGAGACCTTTAATATGCATCAGGGTCACAACTCGAGGGTGGGTATTACGACAAGGTATGCCGCAAATCAAAGGTTGAAAATTAAGACGATAGGCAGTGATTTTCATCACAAAAATTTAGGTCACGAGGCGGTTTCGGCCTTGAGGACAAGCGTTATGCCCGAAACTTCGTTTGACATTGCTAAAATTTTAAAATCGGGCGATTACATCTTTGAAATTGGCGAAAATGCAATAGTTTTGCCGTAATATAGAGGAGTAGTATGGAGTATATTGCTAAAGAAGACCGCTATAATAGTATGGAGTATAATTATTGTGGAGAAAGCGGATTGATGTTGCCCGCGGTTTCACTTGGGTTGTGGCACAATTTCGGCGGCAATGCCGATTTTGAAAATATGTGTAAAATGTGTTTTACTGCCTTTGATAACGGAATAACGCATTTTGATCTTGCCAACAATTATGGTCCACCTGACGGAAGCGCTGAAACTAATTTTGGCAAGATACTAAACAAGCATATGAAGCAATACCGTGATGAGATGCTTATCAGCACCAAGGCAGGCTATTATATGTGGCCGGGACCGTACGGTGATAAGGGTAGCAGAAAATATTTGTTGGCAAGTCTTGATCAAAGTTTGAAACGTATGAATGTTGATTACGTTGATATTTTTTATCATCACAGAATGACTCCTGAAACTCCGTTGTATGAAACCATGTGGGCTTTGGACAGTGCCGTAAAAAGCGGAAAAGCGCTTTATGCGGGTCTTTCAAATTATAATGGTGAAACAATGATAAAAGCGGCCGCAATTTTAAACGAGCTTAAGTGTCCCTTTATTATAAACCAAAACAGGTATTCTATTTTAGATAGAACGGTTGAAAAAAACGGTATTTTGGATGCAGTAGTCAGTGAAAAAAAGGGAATGATAGTTTTTAGTCCTTTGGCTCAGGGTTTGCTTACCGATAGATACTTAAAAGGTATACCGCTGGACAGTCGTGTGATGACAGATGGAAGATTTCTTAATCAAAAATCAATAACTGCCGAAAAGCTAAAGAAGATCTCACAATTAAATGAGATAGCAAAAAAGCGCGGTCAGACGTTAGCGCAAATGGCACTTTCTTGGGTGTATAGTCGCAAGGGTGTTACCAGCATTGTTATCGGAGCTTCCAAGCCTGAACAAATATTGGAAAACTTGACAATGCTTGAAAACAAAGCTTTTGATGTTGATGAATTAAGGTTGATTGACAAAGTAGTTTTTGAAGAATAATTTTATAAACCGGTTCAATTTCTATTGGGCCGGTTTTGTTTGTTTGTAAAAATTTTTAGAAAAGTGCTTGACAAACATATAGCGCAACTGTATTATTGAGATAGTACAGTGAAAGGAGACGGTTATGGGTTGGATGCTTGATAAAAACAGGCCGATTTGCCCGCAGTTGTGTGAAAAGCTGTGTGTGATGATTGCGACAGGTAAATTGCCTTGTGGAACAAAATTGTTTTCTGTACGCGAGGTTGCAGTTGAAGCAGGGGTAAACCCTAACACTGTCCAAAAGTCTTACGAGCAGTTGGCCGAAAAGGGACTTATTTATTCGGTACACGGTTCGGGTTGGTTTGTTGGAGATGACATAAGTATTGCGAAAGAAATACTTGATAATCTAATTAGAAACAAAACCGATGCATATTTTGAAGAGATGGCAAAGCTTAATCTTTCGGTTGAGCAAATTAAAGCAATTGTAAAGGAGTGGCAGGAATGAGTGAGCTTTTGAGGTGCGAAAATTTGACCAAGACTTACGGTGGGCTTGTGGCACTTAACGGAATTAATCTTTCGTTTGAGAGCGGTAAGATAATTGGACTTTTAGGCCCTAACGGAAGTGGCAAAACGACCTTTATTAAAATTTTGAACGGTTTGCTTACGCCAAGCGATGGTACTATTTTAATAAATGGGCAAAAGCCGGGTGTTGAGACAAAAAAGGTAGTCGCATATTTGCCTGATAACAATTTTTTAAATTCTTGGATGACAATCGAGCAGTTAGTAAACTATTATGCCGATTTTTATGAGGATTTCAGGCCGGCTCTTGCTTATTCGATGATGGAAAAGCTCGGGATTTCCCCTAAGGTCAAGCTTAAAACCTTATCCAAAGGTAATAAAGAAAAGGTTTCGTTAATACTTGTAATGAGCCGTAATGCTTTGTTGTACGTATTAGATGAGCCGATTGCAGGTGTAGACCCTGCAACGAGGGATTACGTTATTTCGACTATAATAAACAATTATAATCCCGATGCCTCGGTCGTTATTTCGACACATTTGATTTCGGATATTGAGCAGGTTTTAGACGAGGTTATTTTTATAAACTCGGGCAACATTGTGCTTCACAAAACGGTTGACGAAATTCGCGAGGAAAACGGAAAGAGTGTC
>JAZRNK010000115.1:0-1723 GCA_045648145.1 Acutalibacteraceae bacterium
CGCTCCCTGTGGCTTGTTTACGGGATATTACAGAGATACAGAAAAAACTCAAGAGGTTTGGCACGACGGTTATTACCATACAGGCGATGTTGCCTGGCGTGATGAGGATGGCTTCTATTGGTACGTTGGCCGTGTAGACGACGTTATTAAGTCTTCGGGCTACCGTATTGGACCGTTCGAAATTGAAAGCGTTATCATGGAATTGCCTTACGTTCTTGAATGTGGCGTTTCGGCTGCTCCTGATGAGGTTCGCGGTCAGGTTGTTAAGGCAAGCATTGTATTGGTTAACGGAACGGTCGCGAGTGACGAACTCAAAAAAGAAATTCAGGAATACGTTAAAAAGCACACTGCTCCTTATAAATATCCGCGAATTGTTGAGTTTAAGGACAGCTTGCCTAAAACCGTTAGCGGTAAGATTCAGCGCAACAAGCTGTAATGAGGCTTTTTATGAAAGATTTTAAGAGAATTACTTTATTATGCGGTCATTACGGTAGCGGTAAAACCAACGTTGCCGTAAATATTGCCTTTAAATTAAAGGATGATTACGATGCTGTGACGGTGGCTGACCTTGATATTGTTAATCCTTATTTTAGAACAAAGGACAGTATTGAGGATTTTGATAAATTAGGGATTAGGCTCATTTGTTCTGAATATGCTAACAGCAATGTTGACATTCCGGCCTTACCTGATGATTTATACGCCATTACAGATAACAAACTGCATCGTGTTGTAATCGACGTTGGTGGCGACGACCGAGGTGCGTTGGCACTAGGCAGAATAGCAGAATTAATAAAGCAAGAAAACGATTATGAAATGCTTATGGTAATAAACTGTTATCGTCCATTGACACCTGATGCTGCTTCTACCATTGAGGTTATGCATGAAATTGAAACTGCTTGTAATATAAAATTTACAGGGCTTGTAAACAATTCTAATTTAGGAGTATTGACAACGGCTGAGGATGTGCTAAAATCAATACAATATGCAAAAAGTGTTTCACTGGCTTCAGGCTTAGACATTGTTATGACGACGGTTAGCAACACTTTATACAGTGAGCTTGAAGGAAAAGTGGAAAATTTATTTCCACTAAAGCTTCAAGAAAATAAAATTATTTAAAAAAGATTTTGCTGATGCTTTTAAGAAGGGGAGAATGATTATGGCAAAACTTACTTTTAAAACCGATAACTGCAAGGGCTGCGGATTGTGTATTGACGCTTGTCCGAAGAATTTGCTTCGCCTTGCACCCGACAAAATTAACAAAAAGGGACACCATCCTGCCGAAATTATTAACGAGGCAGAGTGTGTTGGTTGTGCTTCGTGTGCTATGATGTGTCCTGATTGTATCATTAAGGTTGAAAGGTGAGTGAAACATATGGCAGATAAGGTTTTAATGAAAGGTAATGAGGCTATCGCTGAGGCTGCTATCTTGGCCGGTTGTCGTCATTATTTTGGCTATCCTATAACACCGCAGACTGAAATTGCGGCTTATATGGCAAAGAAAATGCCAAAAATTGGCGGTACTTTTTTACAGGCAGAAAGTGAAATTGCCGCTATTAATATGGTATACGGTGTTTCTTCGACTGGTCACCGTGTTATGACTTCGTCTTCAAGCCCTGGTATTTCACTTAAGGGTGAAGGCTTGTCATATCTTGCAGGTGCAGATTTACCTGCGCTTGTTGTCAACGTTCAGCGTGGTGGTCCCGGCTTGGGCGGTATTCAGCCT
>JAZRNK010000116.1:0-13828 GCA_045648145.1 Acutalibacteraceae bacterium
TCGGCGTTAAGTGGATAAACAAGCTTATGCCCCCTGTTGTAATTGGACCCACAGTTGCTCTTATCGGTCTGTCACTTGCCGGTGCAGCCGTTAAAGACGTTTTCTCATACGGCCCTCACGATGGCAACGGCTTTGTTATGACCAGCAACCTTTGGGTTTCATTTATTTGTGCTATGGTTACCTTGTTCGTAGTTGTTATCTGTTCTACCTACGGCAAGAAAATGGCCAAGCTCATTCCCTTCATTATCGGTATTCTCGCAGGATACCTCGTTGGTTTGATTTTCACCGTTATCGGTATTTTAACCGAAAATCCAAGCCTTATGGTTATCGACTTTGCTCCTTTCAAGGCTTTGGTTGACGGCGGTGTTTCACTCAAAACCTTCTTGGCAGTACCTGAATTTACCTTCTTAGAGGCCTTCAAGGGCGTTAAGGAATTTGGCTGGTCTTATGCCGCAACTGTTGCCGTTGCTTATATTCCGGTTGCATTCGTTGTTTTTGCAGAGCATATTGCAGACCACAAAAACCTTTCTTCTATTATTGAGCACGACCTTACTGAAGACCCCGGCTTACACCGCACACTTCTCGGTGACGGCGTTGGTTCTATTGCAGGTGCCTTCTTCGGCGGCTGCCCCAACACCACCTACGGTGAGTCAGTTGGTTGCGTAGCTATTACCCGCAACGCTTCGGTTGCTACCATTACAACCACAGCTATTATGGCTATCTTAGTTTCTTTCATTTCACCCTTCGTTGCATTCCTCGATTCTATTCCCGGTTGTGTAATGGGTGGCGTATGTATCACTCTTTACGGCTTTATCGCAGTTTCTGGTCTTAAGATGATTCAGAAGGTTGACTTTGAAAATAACGCAAACCTCTTTACTGCATCGGTTATCCTTATTTGTGGTATTGGTGGTATGGCTATGTCGATTGGTAAGGTTACACTTACCTCCATCGCTTGTGCCCTTATCCTTGGTATTATTACTAACATTGTTCTTTCTAAAAAGAAAGCCGATAAGGACGCTGAATAATTTTACCTCTCTAAAATTGTCGCCGCAAGATTAGTCTTGCGGCGATTTCTTTTTGCTTGTTATTTGTTGACTTTTAATGTATAATATTAAAAAAAGTATTTGAGGTATTATTATGACTGAGAGTATTCAAAAGACAATAGAGGCTTTAAAGGCCAACAACATGGACGCATATTTTGTTGAAAACAAACAGGAAGCAAAAAAGCTTGCTCTGTCCCTTATTCCCGACGGTGCTACCGTTTCGGTGGGTGGTTCGGCAACATTGGGACAGATGGACTTTTTAGAGGCTTTGAGGCAAGGCGACTATAACTTCCTTGACCGTTATTCTGCCAAAACGCCCGAGGAAATAACAAAGGTTTATCACGACTGCTTTAATGCTGACGTTTATCTTTGCTCGTCTAACGCTATTACCGAAAACGGCGAGTTATACAACGTTGACGGTACCTGCAACCGTGTATCTGCCCTACTTTACGGGCCAAAAAGTGTAATTATTATTGCAGGCAAAAACAAGATAGTTAAAGATTTAAGCGAAGCGGTTATTCGCGTTAAAACGCTTGCTGCACCGCCCAACTGCAAACGATTAAACAAACAAACCTACTGCGCAAAGACGGGACAGTGCGTAGCCATTGGCCGAGCCGACGAAAAGGAAATGACCTCGGGCTGTAGCAGTCCCGATCGAATTTGCCGAAGCTTTGTCGTTTGCGGACCACAGGTTTTTAAAAACAGAATTAAGGTTATTTTAGTTGATGAAGATTTAGGATATTAAACAAAAATAAAGCCCACTCAAAAGAGGCACACTCCGTAAGGAAGTGTGCCTCAGTTATATTCGCCAAAGGCGAGTTATATTGCTACGCAGTTATATTGGGGCTTTGCCCAAGTTATATTCGCTTCGCGAGTTTAATGGCGAATATAATATCACAAAAGCCATAAGGCTTTTATATCACTTTGCCTCAAGGCAAAATATCACTGTGAGACCTATCTCACAATATCACTCATTATATTATCTTTTAGATGGGTATTATTTCAAAGCATATAACCCACTATGACACTTTCGACTTGAAAGTGTCAACTTTATATAAAAAGAAACTTGGGAGACACTTCTTTACGAAGTGTCTCCCAATTGAGTGGGCTTTCTATTTTTATCACATTGTTTCGGGGGCTTCGATTTTTAACATCGAAAGCACGTTCTTTATGACCGTTTTGGTTACCATACAAAGCGAAATTCTTGCCTGCATTAATTCCTCATCATCTACTTTTACACGGCAGGAATTATAGAATTTATGGAACAAAGTTGAAAGGTCGTAAACGTACCTTGTTATTCTTGCCGAGTCGTAAGCTTTTGCGGCAGCCTCTATTTCACCTGTAAACTCGGAAATATGGCGAATAAGCTCTCTTTCCTCTAAAGTATTGAGTCTACACAGTGTGGCTTCATTACACTTTTGAGGCTTTATACCCTCGGCGTCAAGGTTACGAAGGATGCTACAAATTCGAGCGTGTGCATACTGAACGTAATAAACAGGGTTTTGGCTTGACTGCTCTACCGCTAAATCAAGGTCAAATTCCAAATGTGTGTTTGGCTCCTTCGAGTTGAAGATAAATCTTGCGGCATCCAACGGCACCTCATCAAGCAAGGTTTTAAGAGTAATCGACTTACCTGTACGCTTGGAAACCCTTACAACCTCACCGTTTCTGACAAGGCGAACAAGCTGCATTAAAACAACATCAAGCTTGCTTCCGTCAAGACCGACGGCATCCATCGCACCTTTAAGACGGGCAACGTGGCCGTGGTGGTCGGCACCCCAAATATTAATTACTCTATCAAACTTACGGGTAGCAAATTTATTATAGTGGTAGGCAATATCTCCCGCAAAATAGGTGGGGTTACCGTTAGCTCTTATCAACACCTCGTCCTTTTCGCCGCCAAACTCGGTAGCCTTGTACCACAAAGCGCCGTCCTTTTCGTAGGTCAAACCCTTACTGCTTAAAATATCAACTATATTATTAATAGCGCCCGACTCGTAAAGCTGTGACTCCTTAAACCAGACGTCGTAGTTAATACGGTAGGTGCCAAGGTCGGTTTCCAAACCCTTAATATTAAGCGGAAGCGCATATTCGACAAGGGCGTTTCTGCGTTCTTCTTCGCTTTTATTTAAATACGAATCGCCGTGAATTTTGGCAAACTGCTCGGCTCTTTCAATAATATCAGCACCGAAATAGCCGTCCTCGGGGAACTCGGTTTCGGGCTTATAAATCTGCAGATATCTTGCCTCTAAAGAAGCGGCAAACTTGGCAATCTGATTACCTGCGTCGTTTACGTAAAACTCTCTCGTTACGCTGTAGCCGGCTTTTGAAAGCACTGCAGCAAGGCAGTCACCCAAAGCGCCGCCACGGGCATTACCGATATGCATAGGGCCTGTCGGGTTGGCCGAAACAAATTCGACCATAACTTTTTGGTTGTTACCCATATCAGAACTACCGTAATCCTCGCCTTTTGCCAAAACGTCGTCGATTATAGCGGCATAATATCTGTCCGACAAGGTAAAGTTAATAAAGCCGGGGCCTGCAATTTCGGCCTTTTCGACAAAGGTGTTGCTAAAATCAAAATTGGCTACCAGCTTTTCGGCAATCATTCTCGGATTGGACTTAAAAAGCCTTGTCCACGCAAGTGCGGCATTAACGGCAAAGTCACCATGTGAGCGGTCACCGGGAACCTCGATGATAAAATCGGTCAGCTCGCACTCGGGCAACTCACCATCCTTCATACACTTTAAAGCCGAGGAAACTACTATATTTTTAATGCTTTCTCTTGTTTGCTTTACAATAATTGACATGTCACTTTACCTCTTATACTTCTCTAACGTTAATTTCTACTTTATTACGGCTTAGCATACCGTAATTCACATCGACGGTATAGCTCATATACAAATTACCGCCGTTATCATCCATATCGGCGCTAACGTTCTCAGCGAAAATACCCATCGTTATGGTACCACCGACCGTTTCATAGTGGCAGATATGACGTTGGCCTTTTTTTATATACATACGGCTGTTTAGTGCGCCTGAACGCTGCATTATAACCGAATCGTCACTTTTATCTATCTTTATCATACACGACACACCTTCGACACCCGATGCGGCGCTGTCGTCATACCTTAAGTACGTTTTTCCGTCCTTTATATCCATCTTTCCGACGGTGGTCAATTCAACTACGTCGTCCTCACCATTGACGGTCTGCGTACCCTTAATATCAATTATTACCTCTTTCACTTTTCTCCTCCGAAGAACCCAAATCAATAAGCTCAAGGTTTTGCTTTATCGGCTCACCCAAAAGTATATCAGCTGTTGCGGCAAACGAATCGGCACGGTCACTCACATAAAAACGGCGACTGCCGCCAACACCACAAAGGTCATTTTCCTTTAAATATTTTACAGCCTCTAACGCTGCCTGCTCACCCGAATTTATTAGTGTAACACCGCTACCCAAAATATCGCCGATAATGTCCTTTATAGCGGGAAAATGGGTGCAGCCCAAAATCACCGTATCGACCCCTGCTTCAATCAGCGGTTGCAGATATCTTTTAGCGGCGGCAACGGTTATCTCGTCATCACGCGATATCCAGCCCTGCTCGACAAGCTGAACGAACAAGGGACAGGCAACCTGCGTTATCTGTAAGCCACTGTTTATTTTTTGCATAGCGTTTTTGTAAGAACAGCTATTGACGGTGGCCGTTGTACCAAGCACACCGATTTTGCCGTTTTTGGTAGCCTTTACGGCGGCCGTTGAGGCAGGTGTTACAACCTCGATAAACGGAACGGGTAAGGTTTTAGCCGTTGAAGCGGCAACCGAGCTGACGGTACCGCAGGCGGCAATTATCAATTTAACGTCAAACGAAAGTAAAAACTGTTCGTCCTCTTTGGCGTATTTAATTATAGTCTGTGCACTTTTGGTACCGTACGGCACTCGGCCCGTATCACCAAAATACACAATATTTTCGTCAGGAAGAACTCTGTTCAGCTCTTTAATAACCGAAAGACCGCCAAGGCCTGAATCAAAAACACCTATCGGTCTATTATCCATAAGAATACCTCCTGTCACACTATCTCAAGTTATATTACCACAAACTGACAGTAAATGCAATCATTTTTAACTACTCTAAATATATGTTTTTAATATAAAGATATAGCAAAAGTAATTGAAAACATTTGCTGTATGTGATATACTAATTATGAATATAAGTTTAATTTTCGGACGGTAGATATGAAAATTCTTTGTGTTGGTGACGTTTGCGGTCAAATCGGCTGCGATTTCCTTTTGAAAAAACTACCCGTTATAAAGCGGGAGGAGAAAATAGATTTATGCATTGTCAACGGCGAAAACTCGGCCGACGGCAACGGCATTACCCCCTACTCTGCCCAACTGCTTTACACTGCAGGCGCCGATGTTATTACGGGCGGCAACCACACATCACGAAGAAAAGAAATTTTTGAACAGTTAGAAACGGATGAATTTTTACTGCGTCCGCACAATGCTCAAGGCTACACGCAAGGCAAAGGCTACACAGTTGTTGATTTAGGCTCTATAAAAGCCGCGGTCATCAACCTTTGCGGCAGGGTTTATATGCCCGACGCCGAAAATCCCTTTGAAGCGGCAGATTTGCTTGTGAATAAGGCTGCTTTAGACGGTATTAAAAACATTATTATTGATTTTCACGCCGAAGCGACCAGTGAAAAGCGTGCCTTGGCAGAACATATAGGTAGTAAGGTTTCGGCCGTTTTCGGCACACACACCCACGTTGCCACCGCCGACGAACAGATTTTGAAAAACGGTTGCGGTTTTATTACCGACATTGGTATGACCGGACCTATCGACTCGGTTTTAGGCGTTAAAGCCGAGCTTTCGATTGCCAAAATCAAGGATGGCGCACCCGTAAAGTTTACTTTGGCGGATGGCGAGTGCCGTTTGGACGGTTGTATTTTTGAGACCGACAACAAAACAGGAAAATGCAAAAGCGTTAAGCGTATAACCATTTACTAAAAAGGAGGCGGTACCCATGGCTTATTACAAGAAAATATTGGCGTTATTACTGTGCGTTTTGACCGTAACGCTCTGCTCATGCGGTACTGACAGTGAGGTTACAAGCACCCCGTCTGACACTGCTTCGTCACAGTCATCAGTCACAAAGGTTTTCAGCCTTTTCTATAGTGCTAACGACACCCTCAACCCCTACACCTGCGTTTCAAAGCACAACCGCGAGTTAATAACTCTTCTTTACGACCCGCTTGTGAGGCTTAACACACAGTTTCAGCCTGAATTTATCATTGCCGAAAATATTGAGCTTACAGGCAAAAGCTGTGTTATTACCTTAAGAGATATTTGCTTTACCAACGGTGACAAGGTTACTGCCGAGGACGTAGTTTATTCCTACAAGCTGGCAAACAGTGAAAACAGTATTTATTCTCATCAGTTAGGCAGCATTAATAAAATGTCAGCTACCGACGAAAAAACGGTGACTGTTACCTTAAATGAGGCCGACCCTTATTTTGTCAACCTGCTCGATTTTCCTATAATCAAGGCAAAATCGGACACTATTAAGGACGAAAATAAGATGCTTTTAACACCCGTTGGTTCGGGCAGATATGTTGTTGACACCGATAACGAGGTTTTGGTTGCCAACGACACATATTTCGGTGTTAAGCCTAACATCAGTACCATAAATCTTATAAACGCACCCGACAGCGATGTTGTGAAATACAATCTCGAAGCAGGTAACATCAGTATTTATAACACCGATTTGTCTGACGGTACGGTGCCATCAATGGTTGGAACTGCATCTACCGTAAATATTAATAATCTGGTTTACTTGGGTGTGAATTTGAGAAAAACCAAGCTATCGGACGTTAAAATCAGATATGCTATATCCTCTGCTTTGAGCCGAGCCGATATTTGCAAAAACGCTTATTTCTCTTACGCTGTGTCGGCCACCGGTCTTTTCCACCCCGAATGGAACGATGCAAAAGGTCTGCAAAATATTCAGTCGGAACAGGATTTGCAAAATACTGTTGCGAATTTGAAAGATTTGTGTTATACTAATAAAGATACAGAGGGCTTTTACGTTGATGATAAAGGCAAAAACATATCATTAACCCTTGTTGCCTACTCGGGTAACGAGCGCAGGCTTGCAGCCGCAAGGTTGATAGCCGAGCAGCTTAAAACCGTCGGCTTTAAAGTTACTCTTAAGGAGCTTAATTGGGACGATTACGTATCGGCTTTAACAAGCGGAGATTTTGATTTATATATAGCCGAAACCAAGCTGACCAACAATATGGATGTACGTCAGCTTGTAGCCACCGGCGGCCGCCTTGCCTACGGCATACCTACGGTAACCGTAAAGCAGGATGGCACGACCGCAGACGGTCAACAAACACCTCAAGCACCGACCGAAACTGTGGTTAAAACCGCCATTGACCAAGCGGTTGATGGCTTTTACAATGAGGACCTCTCGCTTATCGACATTATCAACGCCTTTAATGCTGAAATGCCGATTATACCCGTTTGCTACCGCTACGGTTTGACCGTCTGCGATGCAAACCTTAACAATAGCAATATATCGTCGGTTTCCGATGTGTATTATGGAATAGCTAATATAAACTTTAAGTAATATTTGTAATGGAGGCATGGTTTATGATTGCTTACGAAACAAAAAAAGGTACAATTTCCGTTTCTAACGAATATTTTGCCAAGCTGATTGGTAATGCCGCTTCATCCTGCTTTGGTGTTGCCGGTATGGCACCCTGCGGAAAGCAAAAATTCAAAAGCATTTTTAATAAAGAGCATTATACCGACAAAGGCGTCAGCATAACCGGTAATTTCAACAAGATTGACGTCGATTTGCACATTATCGTCGCCTTCGGTATGAATATAAACGCTATTGCAAAAAGCATAACCCACAAGGTAAAATATGTTGTTGAAGAAACTACCGGCATCGAGGTCGGTAAGGTCACTGTCCGTATAGACGGTATTAAAGAATAATTACTAGCGGACAAGAGTGACCGCTTCCAAGGAGTTGTTTTATTTTGATTAACGGTAATACTTTACGTGACGCTTTGTTGTCGGGTGCAAATAATATTGTAAACTGCAAAAAAAGTGTCGACGAGCTTAACGTTTTCCCTGTGCCTGACGGCGATACAGGAACTAATATGTCTATGACCATCAACAATGCCGCAAGAGAGCTTAAAACTCTTAATGGTGAAACTGCAGGCAAGGTTGCCGAGGTTAACGCTTCTGCCCTTTTAAGAGGTGCAAGAGGTAACTCGGGCGTTATTTTGTCATTGCTTTTCAGAGGCTTTGCTAAAGGACTTAAAGGTAAAGAAAACATGGATTCACAGTCGTTAGCCACCGCTATCAAGCTCGGTGTTGAGGCTGCCTATGGTGCTGTTATGAAGCCTACCGAGGGTACCATATTGACGGTTGCAAGGGTTGCTTCCGACTATGCCACCAAAGCCTATGAGGAGGGCAAAGACGTTGTTGCCACCTTTGAGGCAATGTTAGAGGGCGCACAAAAAGCTCTTGACGAAACTCCCGAAATGTTGCCCGTTTTGAAAAAAGCCGGCGTTGTTGACGCAGGCGGTAAGGGCTTTGTCGTTATACTTGAAGGTATGCTGTCGGTAATTAAGGACGGTAAAATGGTCGAGTCGGTTGAGGTTAAGACTGAATCCCCCGCCTCAGAAGGTCGTAATGCCGCAGGTGAATTGGAGGCAGACATTACCTTTACCTACTGTACCGAGTTTATCGTAAAACGTGCCGACGAGACCTCTGAGCCCAAGGCACTCCGCGCTTATTTGGAAACCATTGGTGACTGCGTGGTTGTTGTTGACGACGAGGAAATTATTAAGGTTCACGTTCATACCGACCACCCCGGTAACGCTATTGAAAAGGGTCTTACCTTCGGTCAGCTTATTAATTTAAAGATTGAAAATATGCGTGACCAGCACGAACGCGCCAAGCACGACTCTAAAGGTGATGCACCCAACACCACAACACCCAAAGCAGAGGCTAAGGAGCCCGTTTCGGTAGAGATTGAGAAGGAAGTCGGCTTTGTTGCTGTTGCCGCAGGTGACGGCTTACATGAGCTGTTCTATGACCTCGGTGTTGACAAAATCGTCAGCGGTGGTCAGACCATGAACCCCAGCACCGACGATATTTTACACGCTATTGAGCAGACTCCTGCTTCAACCGTGTTTGTATTACCCAACAACAAAAACATCATTATGGCTGCCGAGCAGGCCATTCCTTTGAGCACACGCAAGGTTATCGTTCTGCCCACACGTACCATTCCGCAGGGCATTTCGGCTATGCTGAGCTTCGACCCTGACAGCGATGATGATACTAATACAATCAATATGCAAAAGGGCTACGAAAACGTGGCAACCGGTCAGGTAACCTTTGCTGCACGTGACTCCGATTATGACGGCAAGCAGATTAAAAAGGGTGAGCTTCTGGCCTTGGCTAACGGTAAGGTTTCCTTTACTCACACCGATTTGGAAAAATGCGTTATTAAGTTGACTAAAAATCTTAGCAACCGCGATACCGCCTTTGTTACACTTATTTACGGTGAGGACGTTGCTGACAGTGACGCCGAAAGCATCTGCTCGGCTTTACAGTCAAAGCTCGGCAACGACATTGAGGTTACCCTCGTTAAAGGCGGTCAGCCCGTATATTACTTTATAATTTCGGTAGAATGATATGAAATCTGAAGATAATATCAGATATATTAAAGGTGTCGGCGAAAAACGTGCCGAGTTGTTTTTACAACTCGGCATTAGCAGCGTCGGCACCCTTTTGCGTTTATACCCACGTGCATATCTTGACCGCTCACATCCCTTAAAGCTTTGCGAAGCGCCGTTTATGGCTCCGTGCTGTATCAAGGCAACGGTGACCACACCCGTTAAAGAAATTTTTGTGCGAAGCAAAATGGTGCTTTATAAATTTATGGCGACCGATGGCAAAGATACGGTGGAAATAACGCTTTATAACACTAAATACACTGCCGAGCGCATAAAAATAGGGCAAACATACCTTTTTTACGGTATTGTGAACCGCACACTGTTTTCGTGCGAAATGTCGTCACCCGAAATATATGACGGTGATGACACCACCATTATGCCCATCTACCGTCAAACGACGGGGCTTAATTCCAAGGCAATTTCAAAGATAATTTCGACTGTTTTGAAGGATTTTACCCCTTTAGACCCGTTGCCTGAACACATAAGAAAGCAGTACGACTTATGCAGTCTTGCTGACGCGTTACGTTTTATCCACACGCCAAAAAACCAAAACGAAATACAAATTGCTCGAAAGAGGCTTGTTTTTGAAGAGCTGTTTTTCCTGCAGATTGGCATACTTTTTCAAAAAACGACACGTAGCGCCCACACCGACATTGTGGTGCACGATACATATTTAAATGAATTTTTGAGATTACTGCCCTTTACGCTTACCGAGGCACAGCTGCGAGCAGTTACCGAGTGTTTGCGTGATATGAAATCGGGCAAACCGATGAGCCGACTTGTCCAGGGTGACGTGGGCTCAGGTAAAACTATGGTTGCCGCCGCGCTTTGCTACTGTTGTGCAAAAACGGGGTATCAGTCGGTTATTATGGCGCCGACCGAGGTGCTTGCAACCCAGCATTTTAACAATCTATCACGGCTTTTTGAACACTGCGGTTTATCGGTTGCGCTTTTGACCGGCTCGGTTACAAAGGCGAACAAGCAAAAAATAAAGACCGACATTTTAAGAGGCGAAATTGATATTGTTATCGGCACTCACGCCGTTTTGCAAAGCGACGTTGAATTTTATAATTTAGGCCTTGTTGTTACCGACGAGCAACACCGTTTTGGCGTTGAACAACGCACCTCGCTTACGCAAAAGGGTAAAGAGCCACATATGTTGGTTATGTCAGCAACCCCGATACCGAGGACGATGTCACTCATTTTTTACGGTGACCTTGACATCAGTATTATTGACACCCTGCCAAAAGGCCGCCGTCCGATTGAAACCTATCTTATTGACTCCGGCAAGAGAGAAAGAGCGTATAACTACATAAAAGCGCACCTTGATGAAGGCAGGCAGGCTTATATTGTTTGCCCAATGGTTGAGGAAAGCGAAACGGTTGACCTTGCTTCCGCCGTCAGCTACTACGAAAATCTTAAGGACGGTAGCTTTTCTTCGTATTCTGTCGGTTTGCTTCACGGCAAAATGAAGCCTAAGGAAAAAGACAAAATTATGAAAGACTTTTCCGACGGCAAAATTCAGTTACTTGTTGCCACCACTGTTATTGAGGTTGGCATTGACGTGCCCAACGCCGTTATTATGCTGATAGAAAATGCCGAACGTTTCGGTCTTTCACAGCTACATCAGTTAAGAGGCAGAATTGGTCGAGGAAGCTTTAAATCGACCTGCATTTTGCTATCGGACAAGCGCGGCGAGGACACAAAGGTAAGGCTTAAATTAATGTGCAGTACCTGTGACGGCTTTAAGATTGCCGACGAGGATTTGCGTTTACGCGGTCCGGGTGACTTTTTAGGCAAACGCCAACACGGATTGCCCGAGCTTAAAATTGCCGATTTATCGCAGGATATGGCGCTTTTCCGCTCGGCAGGTAATGCCGCCAAAAGCATTTACGAGAACGACCCAAGACTTTTGAAGTATGAAAATCGCTCGCTAAAGCAAGAGATGGAAGGCTTATTCAAATCGGTCAAAACGTACGGATATAATTAGGTGATTATTATGAGCAACGATATTAGTAAAATTGATTCTAATTTTAAATTGCCAACCATTGAGGGCGATTTCATATATTACGATGTTTATAGTAGCCCCTGCGTTGTGCGCGGAATTTACGGTAAACCGTTTTTGCGTATGCCGCTTGAAACCGCAGTTAAAATGCCCGGTGGTATACAAGCTTTGAACCATCAAACAAGCGGTGGCCGAGTTTGCTTTAGAACTAACAGCCGTCGTGTTGCTTTTAGAATGACACTCCCCGCACCTGCCACCTCTATGCCGCATATGGCTTTGGTTGGTGTAAGAGGAATGGACGTTTTTACGGGCACCGACAATATGCAAAATATTGCCACCATTCAACCTGCCTTTAACAAAGACGTGGTACAAGGGCAGATAACCCTCGAGAAAGAATGTGACGTTACAGTTTATCTGCCGCTTTACGGTGAGGTTAAATCGTTCGAAATTGGAATTGACCACGATGCCGAGCTTTTTGCACCGACTCCGTTTGAAAATGAAAAGCCTATTGTTTTCTACGGCTCGTCAATAACACAGGGCGGCTGCGCCTCGAAGCCGGGTAACAGTTATTGCAATATGGTTGGCCGTTGGCTTAACAGCGACGTTTACTGCCTTGGCTTTAGCGGTTGTGCCAAGGGTGAGCCGGAAATGGCGGAATACATTGCGGGGCTTGATATGAGCTGTTTTGTTTACGATTACGACTACAACGCTCACGACTGCGACGCGCTAAAGGCTACGCATCTACCCTTTTTTAAAACCGTTTTTGAAAAGCACCCGAACATTCCTTACGTTATTATGACAATGCCGTTTAACCAAAGTGAAGCGTTTAAAAGTGCGAGAGAAAAAATAATTTATGAAACTTACTCTTGGGCAAAAGCTAAAGGTGCCAAGGTTGCGTTTTTAAATGCACACGACCTTTTGGGTGACGATGCGCTTGACTGCTGCACGGTTGACGGGTGCCACCCCACCGATTTGGGCTTTTACAGAATGGCAAAAGCGGTAACCAAGGCTATTAAACAACTTAATAAGTAACACAAAAGCGAGGGCAAAACCCTCGCTTTTTTGATTTTAAGAGAAAATTATTCGTTGTTTTGTCGTTTTTAATACCTCGTCGGGGACCTTGTAGTACTTGACTATGGGTGACAACTTTAGTCCGTCGACCTCGACGGTCTTTTCGGCATACTGTTCGGCGCCGCCTGTAACCTCGGCATACATAATATCGCCGTCCATATAAATACCGTCTTTTTTAGTTACCTTGCCGTCAAGCTCGGCATAAAGAAGTTCTTTATTATCATTTATGTACCACAAGCCCTCGGAAAGACGCATTGTGCAACAGAAGTATGCCTCGTACAGTTTTGAGTACAAATATTCTTCTACACCCGCTAAAACTACCGAATCGGTACCTGCGCCGCCGTTTGAGCGTTGAGGTGTTGAAAGGCCGTTATGATATACCCTTGCGGCTATTTTTCTGTAAAGCTCGTCACCCGTCGCCTTATAAAGCTCGGTGCCAAGCATCAAGGAATCGACTATAGCGCAAGGCTCGGTCCAGGTTCTTGGGCTATCCCACCAGTTTAAATTCTCGTAAGTGGCGGTCATACCGCCGCCATTTACGTACAAATCAAAAATAGCTTTTGCGCCCTCTAAATAACGCTCGTCCTTAGTCTCCTTAAACATACGCATCATACCTCTTGCCGAGGTTAAGGTGCAATGGGTTTGCGCTTTAAGCTTGACCTTATCAATATTCAAATAAACCTCTATCATCTCATCGAGAAGTTGTTTTATACGCTCGTCCTTTAAAACGGCAAAGGCGTGAGAAAGACCGTCGATGCTCATAAAGGCACAACCAATATCGCTCGACAATATCCAGTCCTCTATCACTCCTGCCTTTGAACCCGAAACGCCACCCTCTTGCTTTATATTACGGTCAATCGGGTAGGAGGAAAACCTGCCCATTTTAGTTAAATAAAGGTTTTCTATAATGTTTTTGATTGTTTTAAGCACAAATTCGTCCTTAAAC
>JAZRNK010000117.1:0-3432 GCA_045648145.1 Acutalibacteraceae bacterium
GGATTAGAAGCGACTGTTTCACATTTAAGAAACCTTACGGATGAACAATTAAAGCTTATTAAAGATAAAAACGGACTTGTCGGTTTGTGTATTTACCCCGAATTTATTGGCGCAGACGTATACGAGGGCTTTTACAAAGCCTTATGCCACGTACTTGATTTGGGAATGGAAGAAAATCTTGCATTTGGAAGCGATTTTGACGGTGCAAAAATGAGTGAAAATCTTTCAACTGTGTATGATTTGCCGAGTTTATATGAGTATTTGTCAAAAAAATTAGTTCCTAAAAACATTTTGGACAAACTGTTCTATAAAAATGCTTATAATTTCTATCATAAAGCTTTGACAAATATGTAACTATGATGTAAAATATTATGAAGTTTAAATAGCCATTTATTATGGTGGATTGGAGCCGTAAAATGATTTATAAAAGTACAAGAGATGCATCGGTTTCTGTTTCGAGTGCTGTTGCCATATCACAGGGTATATCTGTAGAAGGTGGTTTGTTCGTACCCGAGTATATTCCGACGCTTACAAACGACGATTTTTCGAAAATAGCCAAGCTTGACTATATTGGTAGAGCAAAATCGGTTTTAAGACTGTTTTTGGACGATTTTACCGAGGACGAGCTTGATTACTGTGTTAACGGCGCATATAAAGGCACGTTTGATAACGACCAGCCTGCATATATGCATAAATATGACGATAAAAGGTATATTCTTGAGCTTTGGCACGGTCCCACCTGTGCGTTTAAGGATCTTGCCTTGCAGCTTCTTCCGTTTTTACTTACAACGGCTGCTAAAAAGGTCGGTAAGGATAAATCGGTTATCCTTGTTGCTACTTCGGGTGATACCGGTAAAGCAGCTCTTGAGGGCTTTTGTGATGTCGATAATACTGAAATCATCGTTTTTTATCCGAACAACGGCGTTAGCCCGATGCAGAAGCTGCAGATGGATACACAAAAGGGTAATAACGTTCACGTTTGCGCTATAAACGGTAATTTTGACGATGCTCAAAGTGGCGTTAAAAAGATATTTACAGATGCAAATATCAAAAAAATATTAAGCGAAAACAAGATGGAGTTTTCGAGTGCCAATTCAATTAACTGGGGACGACTTGTTCCGCAGATTGTTTATTATGTTTCGGCATATTGTGATTTGCTTAATAACGGTGAAGACTTGTCAAATGGCTTTGATGTGGTTGTTCCTACCGGTAACTTCGGTAACATTTTGGCGGCGTATTACGCAAAATGTATGGGCGTACCTGTAAACAAGCTTGTTTGTGCATCAAACTCAAATAATGTTTTGACCGATTTTATCAGCACAGGTGTATATAATCGTAATCGTGAGTTCTTTACGACAATGTCACCGTCAATGGATATTTTAATTTCAAGTAACCTTGAGCGTATGCTTTATCATTTGAGCGGCAACAGTTCCGAGTTTACTGCTAAAATTCAAAGTGACCTTGCAAATAGAGGTATGTTTACTGTTGATAATGAATTGTTGGCAAAGCTTCAGAGCCTTTATTTCGGCGGTTGTTGTGATGATAAGGGTACTGTTGAAACAATTAACGCAATGTTCAAAAAATACGGTTATCTTTGCGATACTCATACCGCCGTTGCTTTGAGCGTTTTGGGTGAGTATTGCGAGTGTGAAAAAGTTGATCGACCGGTTGTTGTTGCATCTACTGCAAGTCCTTATAAGTTCTCGGCTTCGGTACTTAAAGCCGTTAAAGAGGACGAGTGCTGTGATGATGAATTCTTGATGGTAGACCGTCTTTGTAAGACTACGGATACTTCTGTTCCTGCACCTATCGCTCAACTTGAGAACGCAACTGTAAGGTTTAACAATGTCTGTGAAAAGGATGAAATGGCACAGACGGTTTTGAAATTTTTAAATATATAAAAATAAAATCAGGACTGTCTTTTTTAGGACAGTCCTGATTCTAAAAAGTTAAAAATTATTTCTGCTCAAAGGTGTCGCAGGCGGTGTCACAGCTTCTCTGTGCACTGTGGGGACCAACCTTGATGCAACCGGCTTCACAACAGTTGTCCTTTGTGTGATAGCGGCAGTTTTCAACTTCACATTTGATGCCTGAAATTTTGCATCCGCATGCATTATCCATTTTATAATACTTCCTTTCAATAGCTTTCGGACTTTTGTCCGACAATAGTATTGTAACCCAAAAAAATAAAATTAACCGAGGAGGGAACGCGGTGTCGATTTTTACTATTTCCGATTTACATCTTTCGCTTTCGTCGAATAAGCCGATGGATGTTTTTTACGGCTGGAATAACTATGTAGAGCGCCTTAAAGCTAATTGGAAACGCGTTGTAACCCAAAACGATACGGTTGTCATCCCCGGCGATATTTCGTGGGCGTTAAAGCTTGAAGATAGTCTTGAGGATTTCAAGTTTTTAGACTCGTTGCCCGGCAAAAAAATAATTTTAAAGGGTAACCACGATTTGTGGTGGAGTACTATAACCAAGCTTAATGCTTTTTTTAAAAAGAATGAAATTGAAACGGTGACGGCTCTTTTTAATTCCGCCATTGTTGTTGAGGATAAATGCATCTGTGGCAGTCGCGGGTGGTTTTTCGATAAGCCCGAAGCCGACAAAAAGATAATTCTGCGTGAAGCAGGAAGACTTGAAACCTCGATTGTAAAAGCTAAAGAGAGCGGATTTGAACCGGTCGTGTTTTTACATTATCCGCCTGTATATGCTGAGAATAGCTGTGACGAGATAATAAGCGTTTTAAAAAAGCACGAAATCAATCTTGTTTATCACGGACATATTCACGGTTCGGGACTTCATAGGGCAGTGTCTGAATTTGAAAATATTCGTTTTAAATTAGTTTCTGCCGACTGTATCGACTTCACTCCGCATAAAATTTAACCAAATATGTTGGATAATAATGTCAAAATTTAAAAATATTATCCATTTTTGTAAAAAAGTTGCAGAAAAGTATAGAAATATTATAAACAATGTGTTATGATAATTTGAGAATTTTTTGGAGGTAGTACAATGCTTAAGGAATTTAGTAAAAAAGAAACAAACCGTTATGAGCTTGTAATTACAGTTGACGCTGAGCTTTTTGGCGAAGCACTTAAAAAAGCTTATAAACAAAACATTAATAAGATTAATGTTCCCGGCTTCAGAAAGGGTAAGGCTCCTATGAGCTTTGTTGAGAAGTATTATGGTGAGTCTGTGTTCTATGAAGACGCACTTAATATTATCTATCCCGATGCTGTTGAGGGAGCTATTATAGAGTCAGGTCTTGAATTTGTTGACGATAAGATTGATTTTGACCTTGTTTCTATGGACCGCAAGACCGGTCTTGAGTTTAAGGTTGTTATCACCGTTAAGCCCGAGGTTGAGATTGACGGTTATAAGGGTCTTGCCGCAGAAAAGGTAAAGGCTGTTGTTACCGACGAGGA
>JAZRNK010000118.1:0-1674 GCA_045648145.1 Acutalibacteraceae bacterium
ACACGCCCAAGGTCGTCAATTCTACGAACTATTCCAGTGGCTTTCATATATTTACTCCTTTTCTCTACTCTAAAATGTGCCAAAAGCCCTGTATTTATGCGGGTTTTCGGAATTTTTGCTTGTACTGAATTTTTCCTCGTCCCAGCCCAAAATGGTCAAAAAACGCCCTGAAATGCGTTTGTGTATACTCGACAGGAGGCCGAAAAACACCCCAGAGGACTTAGGACGAGTTGTTGTTTTTTGCTCTTTGTTAGTATCACACTTTTTGTAGAAATTATGAGTAGAATTTCCAATTGTTTTTAAAATTTCAAATTGAATATAAAAAGGCGATGACAGATTTTGTCATCGCCCTAGTATTATAAATCTTTATCAATGTTTTTCAAAACCTACTAACAAACCGCCTTTTTCTGCGTAAAAACTGCAAAGACCTCTGAGTTTATGTATTTCTACCTGAACTTTTTCAAATGTCGATTCGATCATTTGCTTAAGTTCGGTTGCCGCACCTTCGTTTTGACAATGTCCTATACTTACCTTGCCGGTTTTTAATCCAAGTTCTTTAAGATCATTTATTAGGGTTTCAAGAGAACGATTCTCGCCACGGCATTTGTGTGTCGGTTCCAATGTTCCTTCATCACTAGCTTTGCCAACTATGCAAATACCTGCGAATCCAACGAGTTTTGCCACAAGTGGCGATACTCTGCCATTAGCAGCAAAATTCTTCAGGGATTTAAGCATAAACACAAGACCTGTGCACTTAGTATATTCTTGAATTTTCTCGCAAATTTTTTCGTAGGCAATACCGGATTTCACAAGTTCTTCTAATTTTTTTACTACCAAAGTAATTTCAGGGCCTGCAGAAAGTGTATCAAGAACAAAAACCCGTTTGCCTTCGTTCTCAGCCTCATACAGTTCCTTTGCCGTACAGGCCGAGTTATAGCTGCCTGAAAGTGCGCTTGTAATAGTAACACAGATAATATCATCGGCATCATCGAAAGCATCTAACCAATCAGCAGGGTTCGGGCAAGATGTTTGCGATCTTTCTTTATATTCATTAAAAAAGTTCGCCATTTCATCAACATTAAGATTTTCATCGTCAACAAACTCTCTTTTAGAAGTAATGATTTTCATTGGTGAGCTTGCAAACTCTACGCCGTCAAGCATTAATAGATCGGAAGATGAATCCGACACAATTTTGATCTTTCTCATTTCTTTTCTCCTTTTCAAAGACATTTTAACTTCTGTTCATTCTCAGCAACATCATTTTCAATTTTGGTGTATTATACCGCAAAATGATAGTTGGCAGTATATTCAAAAACAAGTTTACCATCGCAACGGGAAGCGCTATAGAAAAAGCGAACACATTTGGCATAAACAACATTGCTCTTTATGTCCTCCATAAGAAATCCTCCCATCATTCAACAAATTACTTTTTCAGCGTATCTTCCTTACCTCGATACACAACAAACTTGCAGAAGAGAAATTCTAATACGAAGTTTGCAAGCATTGTAACGATTAAAATTATAAAATCATTTACACCAAGACCTTCCGCCGCATTTCCAAGATATGTGGAAAGCGGTGTAAATACGAGATAAAACCCAAACACCTTTGCCATTGCAACAGGCACGTTTGCTGCCGACTTAAAAGTATATCGACGATTAAGTGTGAAATTCCAAA
>JAZRNK010000119.1:0-2336 GCA_045648145.1 Acutalibacteraceae bacterium
TAGCGGTGATAACATCGTTATTGAGGAGTTTTTAGAAGGTCCTGAGGTTTCGGTGCTGTCGTTCACTGATGGAAAAACTGTTGTGCCAATGATTTCGTCTATGGACCACAAGCGTGCGGGTGACAATGATACAGGTCTTAACACAGGCGGTATGGGTACGGTTGCACCTAATCCTTTCTATACTGAAGATATTGCAAAGGTATGTATGGAAAAGATTTTTATTCCTACCATAAACGCAATGAACAGCGAGGGAAGAACCTTTAAGGGTTGTCTTTATTTCGGTCTTATGATTACTAAAAATGGTCCTAAGGTTATTGAGTATAATTGCCGTTTTGGTGACCCCGAAACTCAGGTTGTGCTTCCGCTTTTGGACAGCGATTTACTTGAGATTATGCAAGCAGTTACCAATGAGACTTTAAGTGAAATTCAAGTTAAATTTAAGAATAACAGCGCTTGCTGTGTGATTATGGCGTCTAAGGGTTATCCTGAAGCCTATGAAAAGGGCTATGAAATTACAATTCCTGAAACTTTAGCGCAAAACGTTTACGTTGCAGGTGCTAATTTGAAGGACGGAAAGTTACTTACAAACGGCGGCAGAGTTTTGGGTGTTACAGCAGTGGCAGATACTCTAAAAAATGCCGTAAAGGATGCATATAAAATGGTGGATAACATTACCTTTGGTAATGCGTATTGCCGTAGTGATATTGGAGCGAGGGCTCTTAGTGTATTGGGGGAGAAATAATGGTTTACAGAGTGTTTGTTGAAAAGAAGGCAGAACTTGCAAACGAAGCCAAAACATTGCTTTCAGATGCTCGTACCTTACTTGGAATAACTGCTCTTGAAAATGTTCGTGTTATTAACAGATACGACGCAGAAAATATTTCAGAAGAGCTTTTTAATTATGCTAAAAGTACTGTTTTTTCCGAGCCACAGTTGGACATCGTTGCTGATGAGATTGATATTGCAGATGCTACTGCTTTTGCGGTTGAATATCTACCCGGTCAGTTTGACCAGCGTGCAGATTCGGCGGCGCAGTGTATACAGATTATATCTAAGAGTGACCGACCGATTGTTCGTACTGCCAAGATTTACGTTTTATACGGTGATTTGACTGACGAGCAGATACAAGAAATAAAGAAGTACGTTATCAACCCCGTTGAAGCACGAGAGGCTACCTTTGAAAGATTTGACACCCTTAAAATGAAATATAAAATTCCTACCGAGGTTAAGACCTTGGACGGATTTATTGAGCTTAATAGGGAAGGCCTTGAGAATTTTGTTAAGGAATACGGTCTTGCTATGGACGCTGACGATATTGCTTTTTGTCAGGAGTATTTTAAGTCGGAGCACAGAGACCCGACTATTACCGAAATACGCATGATTGACACATATTGGTCTGACCATTGTCGTCATACAACATTTTTGACGGTAATTGACGATGTTACCTTTGAGGATGAGCTTTTGCAGAGCACTTATAACGAATATTTAGAGGTGCGTCGAGAGCTTAACAGAACAAAACCGATTTGTCTTATGGATATTGCGACGGTTGCCGTTAAATATTTAAAGACACACGGTAAGCTTGACAAGCTTGATGAGTCGGAGGAAATTAACGCTTGTACCGTTAAGATTGACGTAACGGTTGACGGTGTTAAAGAACCGTGGTTGTTATTGTTTAAAAATGAAACACATAACCATCCGACCGAAATTGAGCCCTTTGGTGGCGCGGCTACCTGTATTGGTGGTGCTATCCGTGACCCGCTTTCCGGTCGTTCGTATGTTTACGGCGCTATGCGTGTTACCGGTGCGGCTGACCCGTTAAAGCCGGTTAGTGAAACTATTAAGGGTAAATTACCGCAGCGTAAGATTGTTACAACTGCTGCTGCAGGATATTCGTCCTACGGTAACCAGATTGGTCTTGCTACCGGTATTGTTGATGAAATTTATCATCCCGGTTATGCGGCAAAGCGTATGGAAATCGGTGCGGTTATTGCGGCTACCCCTGCTGAAAACGTACGTCGTGAAGTACCCGCTCCCGGTGACGTGGTCGTATTGCTTGGCGGTAGCACGGGCCGTGATGGTTGCGGCGGTGCAACCGGTTCTTCGAAATCGCATACAGCGACCTCGCTTGAAACCTGCGGTGCAGAGGTTCAAAAGGGTAACGCGCCTGAGGAACGTAAGCTTCAGAGGTTGTTCAGAAACAAGGAAGCCTGCTTAATGATAAAGCGTTGTAACGACTTTGGCGCAGGTGGCGTTTCGGTTGCTATTGGTGAGCTTGCCGACGGACTTGAGATTGATTTGAATGCAGTTCCTAAAAAGTACGAAGGACTTGACGGAAC
>JAZRNK010000120.1:0-6125 GCA_045648145.1 Acutalibacteraceae bacterium
ACGTATTTTGTGTTGTTTAATGTAATAAGCGAGTTGTTGTCGATTAAACGTTCTATGTTGTGTGAACAAAAGACTTCGGCGCCGAAAAACAAATTGACCTCGGGGTAATGCTTTGCCACAGTGTTTTTAAACGATTCAAACTGAGAGTAAAGCTCGTTCTTGCTAAGGCCTGAACTTCTGTCGTCAAGCGTCATATAATGCGGGGTGATGACAATGTTATGTGTGCCGTTTTCCACAGCTTTTTTAACCATTTTTATAGCTTCGTCAACCGATTTTGCACCGTCATCAACGTTGGGAAGGATATGCGTGTGTAAATCTACCAAGGCCATCACACTCCCTTAAAAGATAATATTTCACTTTATTGTATCACAGTCAAAACAAAATTTCAACAACAATTATTTTCACAAAATATGGGTATTTTTGCAGAAAAGAGCACAATTTTGTAAAAAAAGCAGCCCAACATAGAATTTTTATATTACAAATAAAATCTTTACATGACATTAAAAAAGTAGTATAATGTCGAATAAGGGGTGAGGGTGTGGATTCGATAATATATAATCCATTGGAGGAGTTTGATAACAAGTATAGAGAACTTCACGCAGAGAACACTAACAGTTTCTTTGAAAAACTTGTACAACAATCGGGTATTGATATAGAGCAAAACCAAGCAACCGTAAAGCTGTATAATGAACATAAAGAAAACTTTTCAAAACTCAAAAGAAAACGTAATTGGCTAAGATTTTTAAGGGTGTTAATGTGCATTACGGTATTATTGATTCCGCTTGTTATATTAAAAACAACACCGAAAATCAGAGCCTTGAAAACGCAAATGGAGGAAGCAGATCAGCGAGCACAGGAACTGTTGGCACAAGCTAATAATCAAATGCTTCCCTTGAACAAGCTTTTTACTGATAGAGATGCTTTGAACATCATAGAATCAACAATTCCGCTCATTTCCTTTAACGAAAACTTTTCGGTAAAACAGGAAGAGGATATGAAAATTAATTATGATTTCTGTGAGTATAACGAAGATGAGCAGTCAACCATTGACGTGTTGGCAGGAAATTATAATGAAAACCCATTCTTGTTTGAAAACAAGGTTGTGCACAGAATGGGAACCGAAACTTATCACGGTTATAAGACGATTTATTGGACCGAGACCTATCGTGATGCCGATGGAAAAAGAAGAACACGAACAAGGTCTCAAACCTTACATGCCACGGTGGTGAAGCCCAAACCATTTTATAACACACAGGTTGTACTAAATTATTGTACACAGGGAGGTCCGAATTTGTCGTTCAGCCGTGACGCATCACATCTGGAACAAAAGAGCGAACGCGAAATAGAGAGGTTCGTAAAACGCGGCGAAAAGAGACTAAAGAAAAAGACCGATAAAGCAATAAGCCAAAATCGTGAATTTATGAGCATGTCCAACTCCGATTTTGAGGTTGTGTTTGACGCATTGGACAGAACGAACGAGGTGCAGTTCAGAACCCTTTTTACGCCTTTGGCTCAAACCAATATGGTTGCGTTGATTCTTTCTAAAATCGGCTATGGCGACGATTTTAATTTTATTAAAACAAATCGTACAAATAGGATTATTTCACATCATAGTCAGGGTAGAGCTATAAACCTGTTGCCTCAAAATTATACTTCATATTCGTATGATATAATCAAACAAAACTTCATTGGTAAAAATGCAGAGTTTTTCAAAGCAGTATATTTTGATTTCGCACCGCTCCTCGCCATTCCGGCATATCAAGAACGACCGGTGCATTCTCTGAAACCAATACCAGAGTATTCGCAAACCTATTCGCTTAAAGAATGCGAAGCGCTTGCAAACGTTGTGGATTATAAATACATAGTACATCCCGACACTAAAACACAGGCAATTTTAAAATCATCGTTTATCAATTCAAAAGACAGTGTTGACGAAATGTGCATCACCGCATATTCTTATGATGTAGAAAGACGAGTGGATTTTGTTACTATGCCTGGTGGTGACGGACATTTTCACGATGTTCCTGTCGAATGGGATTTATACATACCGCTCGAAGCACGCAACAATTTTTATGTTGCGACAAACGAGATAGCTAAAAACAAATCGGTTATAGCAAGCCGTAATGGTTTATGCATATTCAATTCTTAAATTAAAAAGGAGAAATAGAAATGGCAAATCAGTTAGATGAACTTAATCCCGAGGTTAGAGAAGAAGGTCTCGATGTTAATGTTATCGCAAAAAAAATTCCTGCCGAAGTTGGTGTGGGCTCAAAAATCTTTGAAATTATGCTGTGGATTTGCGGTATCTTGCCGGGTGTTATTTTCTTGTTTATGAAGATAAATGCACAAAAGCACTTTGACCAGCTGCAACAAAAAATTCAGAGAAATGCTTCTCAGATTGATAATTATCTTGAGCAAAGAGTAATGGTGCTTCAAAATTGCGCTCGTCTTTTGGATAAGGCTACTGACCTTGATAAAAGCACGTTTGAAAACATTGCAAAATTCAGATCGGGCAACTCGGGCGACGTCGATGCAGCTCGTAATGAGCTTAGCGGTCAAGTAGAAACAATGTCAAGGGATATTAATGTAGCTTTTGAAAACTATCCTGACCTTCAGGCTCACCGTGAAATTGCAGATGCAATGCAACAGAATATGTATTTGCAGAGAGAAATCACAGCCGCAAGGGAACTTTATAACGACACTATTAATGAGTGGAATAAAGATATTTTTGAGTGGCCCACAAAGAAGATTGTAGCAGCAAAAAATGGATACACAACAAGAATTCCTTTTATTGCTTCTAAAGAAATTAAAGAAAAAGCAAAGAGCGTATTTTTCTAATCTACATATAAAAACACAAAAAGCAGATGCATTTTGCATCTGCTTTTTCTTTACTTATAAATTTTTTGTGATATAATAATTATGTATATATTTTTAAAGTGAGGTGAGCGAATGGATAAGTTTATTTTGCACAGCAAGTTTAAGCCTACGGGGGATCAGCCACAAGCGATTGAGCAGTTGGTTGAAGGCTTAAACAGAGGCGATAAAGAGCAGGTTTTACTGGGTGTTACGGGTAGTGGTAAGACCTTTACTATGGCAAATATAATTGAAAAAGTAAACCGTCCCACACTTGTTCTCGCTCACAACAAAACCCTTGCCGCACAGCTTTGCAGTGAATTTAAAGAGTTTTTCCCCGAAAATGCGGTAGAGTATTTTGTATCCTAACACAAGATTTACTCTAAAAATCGTTACAAAATGCCGTTTTTGGGCGCTTTTTAACACAAGATAATACGTAATAACATTATATAAACCAAATAAATTTGTGACCTAAATTCGTGTAATGCGAGTTTAGGTCATTTTTTATTATAAAAAATTCTTAAAAATATTTTTTAATTAGGACACTATTTGTCAGGGTTAGATTTTAAAATGTGGTTACAGCTGTAAGAAATCAGGACGCTGATTTCAAAAAATAGTTACATTTTAATTAAAAAATAAAATATGAAAGGAGAAATATAAAATGAAAACTATTTTTGGTGTTAGTTCGGCTACACCATCAAATAAAAATCTGAAAAACGGTTATACAATGTATGACTGGGTAAAAAGGCAAAAATGTTTTCCTGCCTTTTGTATCAGAACACTTAGCGGTGAAGACAAAATCACCGCCGAGGAAATTGAGTTCTTGAAAAGTAAGGATTGCAAAATAGGTTTGGCTATTCGTGATCTTACCGAAGCTAAGGTATCGGGTGTAAATGGTACAGAGGATGCCTTAAAAGCAGTAGAAGCCGCAAAAGAATTAGGCGTTCCGCAAAATGAGGGTATTGCTTTGTTTGCGGAAATTAAACCTGAGTGGAGTGTAAACCACAACTGGATGATTTCATTTGCACAGGTTATTTCAGCAAATGGTTATGTACCTGCATTTATCGGCAACACCGATTCTAGCAAAAACTTTAACTTTGACCGTCAGTGCAGTCACTTTGTACAGGCGACCAAAGATACCAATTATTTTGGTGCGCTCTTTATAGCAACTGAGCCAAAACTTGACAGTATGCCTGAAAAGTGGGAGCCTTACTGTCCGTCAGCATTAGAGCCTGAGGATATTTCTCTTTGGTGTTGCGGTACGACTACCTTTGATTTCATAGGGGTAGAAGACGTATATGCCAAGGACGAGAAAGTCCTTGAAAATATGTGGTAAAGGGGGTAAAATTAAAATGAACAAGAAACAGTATAATAATGTAATCGACTATACGGTGACACACGAAGCATCTGCACAGACCGATGATTCCCTTGCGACTGTAAGAGCCATATTTAATAATATGGGTGTTGCGTTGCCGCAGGGCGATATGAAGACGGTTTATGAAACTATCAAGACCGACGACTATATGGGTTGGCGTTCCTGCACTATGCAAGAGGCGCAAGCGGCGGCGGATAAAGGGACAGCGGCAATTGGTATCAGTGAGGACAAAATTGTTATTCTTTCTGCAAACGATGAGGAACAACCGGTAGCACAAACCGCATCGGTCATGACCCTTGACGAAAACACATCGGCATATTCTGTTGCTGGTCTTGAGTATTATGCGTATAGTTATGGTACGACGACTAACACGTTGGAACAAAAACTAAACACTCTTGTCAGTTGGGCCAACGGTGCAGAGGGAAAAAATCTTCAACAATGTAGCGAGTATTTTGACGTGGCCAATCCGGGTTTTGGTTGGTGCGCGTGGTTTGTGCGACAATGTGCAGCAAAAGCAGGCTTGAACTTTGGAAACTCTAATGCGCCAACTGGATTGAGCGGCTTGTTTGGTAATGTGAACTTTTCAAGCCAAAACAAACCTAAAGTGGGAGATTTAGCGTTCATTATTACCGAGGGACAAAGCACAATAGGACATATAGGAATTGTGGTTTCCATTCAAAATGGTAAGATTTATACTATGGAAGGGAACATGTCCGGCAGCACAACTACTAGTATCGTGAAAAAAGCCAATTACAGATACAACGATGGAAAGGGGCCCAGCTGGGGTACCATCGCTAAGATTGGCAAAAATAGCTGATAAATCTAAAAAAGCCATCCATTCTAATTGAACAAGTCCAGTAAAAACGGACAATAGAAAAAAGCACCTCCTATGGTAGAATTAAAGAAGTACCATAGGAGGTTTTGTTACGAACACAGGGGACGGTTAGCGTGAAAACCGTCCCCTGTGTTCCCAACAATTAGAGTCGATGACTTTTTTATGCTTTAGTATGAAAACAAATAGGGATATTTACAATAATGGATGGATTGAATAGGGGTAGAAATTCCTTGGTAAACAAAATGCAGGTAGTCATCGTTTTCCAAATGATAGACATAGGATTGGTTGGATGAATCGAGATTGACGACTTGGTCCGGGTCACCATAAGCCTTTATCATATCTTCATAGGTACCTCCGCGTTTCACACCACGCTGCGCTTCAAACTCTTTGTTCACGGGGCCGCTTGTGTAATGCATTTGATCAAAGTAGCATATTTCCTCCAATTGGTCATCTTCATCAAAATAAAAATGTTGGTGTCCCTCGGTGTAGAGTTGTTTCTTGTGATAGTCGTATGGGGAGGATAGATAGAGTGCACCATATTCGTCATACTTGTCAAGTTCAGGGAAATTGCTGTAGAGTTTCTTGATCGGTATATTGTATTGGTTAAGAACGTCGTACACTTCTTTTACAGTCATACCCAGCCAAATGCGGCCGCGCACACCGGCTTCTTCACTGTACCAAACAGAATCATCTGTTTTTATTGCGGAGGTTGAACTAGGCTTTGTAAGTGTGTCGTCAGGTGAGGAACTGCCTTCACAACCGGACAACAGCAACAGCATACAGAAAATCAAAATAAATGCGATCCGTTTTTTCATTGATATCACTCCTTCACTATTATTATATAGCATTTACTCATTGGATGCAATATATTTCAAAATAACTCTGACACGAGGAGACAGGGGACGGGGCGCAGGGGACTTTCCTTTGTGTTCCGTCCCTTGTGTTCACGAAATCGAGCCGGTGCGAAAAAGTATCGGCTCTATCTTTACTTATAAAACATTTTGTGGTATACTATATTGATATCTTTTTTTGAGAGGGCGGTGGGCGTGTGGACAAGTTTAT
>JAZRNK010000121.1:0-11534 GCA_045648145.1 Acutalibacteraceae bacterium
ACCGGCGCATGAGGCTTCAACCTTAGCTTTGATATCAGCAACCTGCTGCTGCTTAACTTCTAAAACCTTCTGACTTGGCAAATCAATTCACCTCCGGGTATTAAAAAATGCCTGTTCCAAAGACGGACAGGCACACAGAAACAGTCAATATAAGACGATTTGTGTTCATCCTCGGTAGGCAGACTTAACAGTCTTTACGCAAAGCACCTACGGTCTTTGGAATTAACAGATGTATGTTACCATACATTTTTGTATTTGTCAACACTAAATTTATAATTTAATGTTTTTAACCTGCCTGACATCAAGGTGGATGTCAGGCAAGGATTAAACGAATTAAATGATTAAGCGCCGTATTTAGAAGCGTTAACCTTAATTCCGGGGCCCATAGTAGTAGCAACTACGCAGGACTTAATATACTGACCTTTTGCTGCGGCGGGCTTTGCTTTAGCAATAGCGCCGAGCAAGGTTTCGAAGTTCTCCTGGAGCTTTTCAGCGCCGAAGGAAACCTTACCGATGGGGCAGTGGATGATGTTCTGCTTGTCAAGACGATACTCAATCTTACCTGCTTTTGCTTCGGTAACAGCCTTAGCAACGTCGGGTGTAACGGTACCTGCCTTGGGGTTAGGCATAAGGCCACGGGGACCAAGAACCTTACCAAGACGGCCAACAAGACCCATCATATCAGGAGATGCGATAACAACGTCGAAATCCATCCAGTTTTCAGTCTGGATTTTGGTTACGAGGTCCTCAGCACCTACAAACTCTGCACCTGCTGCAAGAGCGTCCTTAGCCTTGTCTTCTTTACAGATAACAAGAACGCGAACGTTCTTACCGGTACCGTTAGGAAGAACAACGGCGCCACGAACCTGCTGGTCAGCGTGACGTGAGTCAACACCAAGGCGAACGTGTGCTTCTACGGTCTCATCAAATTTTGCAATTTTTGTTTTAACTGTTAAATCCATTGCCTCAGCAATGTCATACTGTTTAGTAGAGTCTACAAGCTGTGCGCTTGCGACATATTTTTTACCATGTTTCATTTAAAGTTTACCTCCCAAAATAGTGGTTAAATCGGATATTTCCTCCCACAAGGGAGCATCAGTCTACGACAGTGATGCCCATGCTGCGAGCTGTACCTGCAACCATTGACATAGCTGCTTCGAGGTTTGCTGCATTAAGGTCGGGCATTTTCTGTTCTGCAATCTTCTGAACCTGCTCCTTAGTGATCTGGGCAACCTTTGTCTTGTTCGGAACGCCCGATGCACGCTCAATTCCGCAAGCCTTCTTAATAAGAACGGCTGCAGGAGGAGTCTTGGTAACGAATGTAAAGGAACGGTCGGCGTAAACGGTAATAACAACAGGAATGATAAGACCTGCGTCATTCTTGGTACGCTCGTTGAATTCCTTAGTGAATGCCATGATGTTTACACCATGCTGACCGAGTGCCGGACCAACAGGCGGAGCCGGAGTTGCTTTTCCAGCAGGAATCTGAAGCTTTATATAGCCAGTAATTTTCTGTGCCATTAGTTATACCTCCAAAGTAAGTGGTGGCGGCGCTTTCGCGCTCACGGAGCACTTTGAAAAAATTAAGTGTTCCTCCCACGGTTCGCTTTTAAGCGATAGGGTAAAACCCATTATTTATCAATTAATCTTCGATCACTTCTATCTGACCGAGTTCAAGCTCGACAGGTGTTTCTCTGCCGAACATAGAAATGGTGACGCGGACATTGTTTTTCTCAATATCAATCTCGTCAACAACACCGGTAAAGCCTTCAAGCGGGCCGTCGATAATATTAACATTATCGCCGACAGAGTAAGCAACTTCGACGGTGCGCTTTTCAACGCCGAGCGACTCAACCTCTTTATCGGTGAGCGGTACCGGTTTTGAAGCCGGACCAACAAATCCAGTACAGCCGCGTGTGTTACGGACAACGTACCAGGAATCGTCGGTAACGATCATTTTGATCATTACGTATCCCGGGAAAATCTTTCTCTCAACCTGTTTTTCCTTACCGTCGGCACCGATTTCGGTAACGATTTCGGTAGGAATTTTAATATCCTGGATGAGATCCTGCATTCCACGGTTTTCGACCATTTTTTCAAGGTCTGTCATAACCTTATTTTCATAGCCTGTGTATGTGTGTACCACATACCACTTGGCCTCTTCGTAATCTGCCATAGGTCAACCTCCGCTAATAAATTGAAGAATTACTTGCGAAATAGATCAAGCAAGCTGCCAAGACCAAAGTCAACAAGCCAAACGAATGCACCGAGTACAAGGCACATAATAAGAACGATAATGGTGTTCTTAACTACGGCGCGAGGACCGGGCCATACGATTTTCTTGACTTCTCCTTTATAGTCGCGAAGAAACTTTACAACCTTTTTAGGTATTGTAAGTGACTGTCCTTTAGATTCTGCAACAGCGATTGCATCGGCAATAAGCAGGTGAGCAATAGCACTGCCAAAGGTGGCAAAAAGTGCGATTGCAATAAACAGCGGTGTATTGCCAACGTAAGCGACTGAAACAACACCCGAAAGTCCCTGAGTGTCAAGGAAATAAGCCGGATTAGAGCAGGCGACAACAAGCATGTATACGGCTGCAACACCCGAGAAGCCGATGGTTGCCCATCTTGTTCCCTTGAACTTGAAGGAAAGAGCTGAGAAAAGAACAGAGAATGCTGCGAGAATCAAACAGAAGAGGATATCAGATGAATTACCTACTTCAGCGCTCTCGTGCGAAGCACCAAATGCGAACTCTGTACCGGTACGGATCAACTCACCGTCGGTAAATACTATTTTACCGACATTGGTGAAGAACAGTACCAGAGCAGCCGCTGCAAAGACTATGGTAGACACACTGAAAATTGTTTTTAACGTTTTCAACTGTGTACCTCCTTACTTAGTCTCTTTGTGAACGGTGTGCTTCTTGCAGAATCTGCAATACTTGTTCATCTCAAGACGATCAGGGTCGTTTTTCTTGTTCTTGGTTGTATTGTAGTTACGCTGTTTACACTCAGAACAAGCCAATGTGATTTTTACTCTCATGACGGCACCTCCCGTTTTACGGAAATATTTTTGCTTCTAATTTTGAAGCTTGGCCTCCCTCGAAACAGATGCTTACCGCTTATTGAAACACAACATATAGTGCGTTTTTAAAAAGCGCAAACAAGCGGTTGAAAAAGCAAATCTGAAACAGGTCTTTAAACTAAAAAAGACCTTTGCAGAGGTATTGCAATTATAGCACAACACATCCTAAAGGTCAAGAGTTTTTTTGATAGTTTTATTATTTATGATAGGTGGCGCCTTGGGTGATTTTAAAGGCTCGGTAAATTTGCTCAAGCAGCATAACACGCGCCAACTGATGTGGGAAGGTCATCTTGGACATTGACAGCTTTAGGTCGGCTTTTTGTTTTATGCTGTCATCAATTCCGTACGAGCTGCCAATTACAAAACATACGTTAGTTTTACCCATTATGGCTACCTGCTCCAATTTTTGTGAAAGCTCTACGCTATCGAGCTGTTTGCCTTCAATACAAAGCGGAATTAAATAGGCGTTATTGGGTATAAGCGAGGATATTTTATCCGCTTCATTGCTAAGGGCGGTTTTGATTTCGCTCTCGGACGGCTTATCCGAAAGCTTTGCAGACTCAAGCTCGATTATTTTTAATGAGCACAGAGTGCCTAAACGCTTTACATATTCATCGCAAGCGCCACGCAGGTATTTTTCTTTTAAGTGTCCTAAAGTTATAAGGGTTATTTTAAGCATTTTACACTCCTTAATTAAAAGAGTACGGCATCGTTGCATTTTGGCGGTGCTACGTAAAGCAGATAATCCTTCTTCTCAAAAAGCTTACAGTCAACGAGGGCTGAAACGGCGGTGGTACGTGCAATTTCGGGACGGTTATTCTCGCGGCTTAAATGGCCTAAGATTATTCTCGTCGTTCCGTTTTTGACAAGATTTTCAAGCTCTTTAGCACAAGCTATATTGGAAAGGTGACCGACGTCACTCAAAATACGTTTTTTAAGTGGCTCGGGGTAGGAGCCTTTTTGAAGCAGGGTAACATCGTGGTTAGATTCAAACAAAAGGGCGGCACAACCCGTAAGATTTTGCCTTACCTCGTCTGATACGAAGCCCAAGTCGGTACAGATGGCACATTTTTTGCCGTTTGGCAGAGTAAAGGTGTAGCCGCTTGAGCCTTCACAGTCGTGACTTGTGGCAAAGCGGTTGACGGTAAAATCTGCTACCGCAGCATCGGTATCTATAATATGTAAGTTTTTATCGGTATCAAGAATATTGTTTTCAATAAGTGTTTCGGCAGTTTTAAGGGAAGCGTATATCGGGATATTGTATTTTTTAGAAAAAACACGCAGTCCGCAAACGTGGTCGGTATGCTCGTGCGTTACAAATATTGCGGAAATATTCTGCGGTTCAACGCTGTGAGAACACAGAGCCTCGGTTATTGCTTTTGCGCTGATACCTGCATCGACAAGAACACTGCTTTTGCCGTGGGCGATATATGTGCAGTTGCCGCTGCTTCCGCTCGCGAGGGTGATGATTTTACTCATTTTATCTCCTAAATTAAAGGGGACTATCCAAAACTAAAAGTAAAGCTTTGAGACAGTCCCTCGTTTTTGTTTTACATTGCAGTTCGTCTGGCATTGGGGTCGCCGTACTCAATACGTTTAATGTTGGCACCGACAGCCGACAGCTTTTCGACAATATTGTCGTATCCGCGGTCGATAAACTCAACATTTTCAATTTCGGTAACACCTTCAGCGGCAAGACCTGCCAAAATCATTGCGGCGCCGGCTCTCAAATCGGTAGCCTTGACGGGCGCAGAGGTGAAGCCCTCAACACCGTTTATAATGGCAACCTTACCGTCAACCTTTATTTTGGCACCCATAAGTGTCAACTGGTCGACATATTTAAAGCGGTTGTCCCAAACGCCCTCAGTCATGACACTGACACCGTCGCACAAGGCTAAAAGGGTGGTCATCTGCGGTTGCATATCGGTGGGGAAACCGGGGTGAGGCATAGTTAAAACGTTGCAGGCGCGCGGCCTTGTATCCATAGAAACCCTGACAGCCTCGTCAAACTCTTCAACTGTGGCGCCAACCTCAATCAGCTTGGCGGTGATAGACTCAAGGTGCTTAGGGATAATGTTTTTGATTGTTAAATCTCCACCTGTAATGGCGGCAGAAATCATATAAGTACCGGCTTCAATCTGGTCGGGAATTATGCTATAGGTTGTGCCGTGCAGATATTCGACACCACGAATTTTAATAACGCTGGTACCGGCACCCATAATATTGGCGCCCATAGAGTTTAAGAAGTTGGCAAGGTCAACAATATGGGGTTCTCTTGCGGCATTTTCGATAATCGTAAGACCTCTTGCTTTAACGGCGGCAAGCATAATATTAACGGTAGCGCCTACCGAAACTTTATCAAGGAACACCGAGCCACCCACAAGCTCTTTAGCGTGGGCGTTAACCATACCGTTGTCGATAGTGACGGTGGCACCCAAGGTTTCAAAGCCTTTTATGTGCTGGTCGATAGGTCTGACACCAAAGTCACATCCGCCGGGAGGAGCAACCCTCGCCTTTTTGAAGCGGCCGAGCATAGCGCCAATAAAGTAGCTACTTGCACGCATTTTTGATGACATTGCTGCCGAAAGAACAAACGAATTTATATGTGTAGGGTCAATCTCAACCGTGTTTTGATTAATGACCTTGACACTTGCACCAAGCTCATACAAAATACGGATAATGACATTGACGTCGGAAATAGCCGGTATATTTTCTATACGACAAATACCGTCGCACAAAAGCACGGCGGGTATAATGGCAACAGCGGCGTTTTTTGCGCCACTGACTTCAACCTCGCCGCAAAGGCGATTTCCTCCATTTATCACGATTTTTTCCACAGGACACACTCCCAAAATGAAGTAGTATTTTAAACCGGTAGGATAACATTTTTAAAATTGCAATACATATATAGTATTGCCAAAACACAAAATTTCACACTAACAATTATACACAATTAATGTCACTTTGTCAAACACATAATCAATATATGCTAAAAATATTACATAAAAAACGCTATATTTAGATATTTTCGCCTTGTTATTGACAAAATTTTGCCCGTTTTCGAGTCGTTTAAAGCAAAAAAGAGAACTGATTTTATTTTAAAAATCAGTCCCTTTAATTTTTGATTAAATTTCGTTTCTGCCCTCTAACGCTCTTGAAAGGGTGACCTCATCAGCATATTCAAGGTCACTTCCGACGGGTATGCCGTAGGCAAGGCGCGAAACCTTAATACCCATGCTTTTAACAAGGCGTGAAATGTAGCTTGCGGTTGCCTCGCCCTCGACCGTTGGGTTAGTGGCGATGATAATTTCCTTTATCTCATCATTTGACAGTCTTGTCATTAGCTCACGTATTTTAAGCTGGTCGGGACCGATGCCGTCAAGAGGGGAAATGGTGCCGTGCAGCACGTGATAAAGTCCACGGTATTCACGGGTGCGCTCAAACGCCATAACGTCCTGCGCATCTTCAACCACGCAGACGACACTGCGGTCACGCTCGGTTGAGCCACAGATTGAACATATTTCTCCATCGGTAAGGTTTTGACAGACGGAGCAGTATTTTATTTTCGACTTGGCTTCGAGCAGAGCATCGGCAAACTTTTGAGCCAATCCGTCCTGCCGTGTTACAACAAAATAGGCTAAACGGCGGGCGGTTTTTTTACCGATACCGGGCAGCTTTTCAAACTGCTCGACAAGTATGTCTAAAGGCGCTACGCTGTATGACATCAGAACAACCCCGGAATATTAAGTCCGCCTGTGATACTGCCGATTTCTTTTTCCTGAGTTTCGGCAATATTTTTAACAACCTCGTTAACGGCGATGGTGATATAGTCCTCAAGCATTTCTACATCGTCAGGGTCTACTGCTTCGGGGTCGATTTTGATTTTTGTCAATTCGTGACGGCCGTTCATAGTAATCTCAACAATACCGCCGCCTGCTGCTGCAGTAAACTCGCGCTGTTCAATATCTGCCTGCAAGGAAGCCATATCCTCCTGCATTTTCTGTGCTTGTTTAATCATGGCGTTCATATTCTGACCGCCGCCATGTCCTCCGGGAATACGTGCTTTCATTCAATATACATCCTTTATAAATTAGTCTTGCTGGGGAACCTCCAAGCTTTTCAGCTTGTTCATAATATCCTGCAACGGATCATTGGTTTTTTTAATAGGCTTTTTATAGGGGCCTAAGCGGTAGGCACGGCCCACAACCGACTGAATTGCCTGTTTTATTTGTGTGCGGTAGATAGGGTCGCTTCTGACCAAAGAAAAGAACTGGTCATTTTGCGAGTCTATCAAAATAATGTCGCCGGATAAATATGCCTTTGAACCATTGAGTGATGCCGCCATTAAAGGCGCGGTTTTGACAAGCTCTGCCAAAACGTCCTGCCAGGCTTCAAAAACCTCGGGGGTGTTTGAGGAAGCAGAGGCTTCTTGTACTTGAGTAGCGGCAGGCTGTTCAGTTTCTGCCATATTGTTTTCCATAGGTAAAGAATCGGTTATTTCGGGCGGGATATCATAGGGAATTTCTTCCGCTTTTTCGGTTGTTTCAGCAGTTTCAGCCGTTACCTCTGCCGGTTTTGATTCGGCAGGTTTTATGGTAGGTGCAGGTGTGCCTTGTGAGGAATACTTAACCATTCTTTCCAACCGTTCAAGTCGGTCTAAAAGGGCGGTGGGCGAAGTATCAAGTATGGGGTTGCAAAGCTTTATGATTGCCACTTCAAGCTCGGTCCTGCGGTCAGTGTTCGTCATACGGTCAAGTGTCGTTACAAGTACGTTTATGGCATTGACAATGCCTTCTAACGAATAGCCTTCAGCTTGTTTTTTAATACCATCAAGTGTTTGTTCAGTGCCAATAATCAGGTTGTCGATGTTTTTGACCGTTTTAGCAATCATAAGATTACGGTAGTGGCTTATAAGCTCACTTGTTAATCTTTGTAAATCAACGGCGTTTTTGTGCAGTCGGTCAATCTTTTCAAGTGTTGCACCGACGTCACGGCTATTTATCATATCGGCAAGTTCTAAGCAGTAGTTACTGCCTGCCAATGAGCAGACCTGCAAACAAACCTGTTCGGTAATATGCTCGGCACGGGCCAAGCACAAATCAAGCGTTGAGAGCGCGTCACGCATACCGCCGTCCGACAAAGCGGCAATCATTTCGGCGGCATTGCGGTCGATTTTAAAGCCTTCTTTTTCGGCTATATATTCGATACGGTCGGCAATTTTTTCACTTGAAATGCGGTGAAAGTCAAACCGCTGGCAACGGGAAAGAATGGTTGCGGGCAGTTTGTGTACTTCGGTAGTGGCGAGAATGAAAATGATATGCGCAGGCGGCTCTTCAAGCGTTTTAAGTAATGCGTTGAAGGCGCCTATTGAGAGCATATGCACCTCGTCGATTATATAAACTCGGTATTTTGATTGGGTGGGGGTGTATGTAACCTGCTCTTTTAAATCACGAATGTTTTCAACACCGTTGTTGGAGGCCGCGTCAATTTCGACAACATCAAGAACGTCACCGTTCTCGATAGCCTTACATGATTCACATTCACAACAGGCATCGCCGTTTTGGAATTTGTGGCAGTTGACCGCCTTGGCTAAAATTTTGGCACAGCTTGTTTTACCTGTACCTCTCGGTCCTGTAAAAAGATATGCGTGGAAAATTTTGTTCGAGCTTAACTCGTTTTTTAAAATTTCGGTTATATGCTCCTCACCGACAACGTCCGAAAAACAGGACGGACGATATTTACGGTACAAGGCTTGGTACATACAGACACCTCACTTTCGGTTGTTTTTAAAAGGTACGCCCTTAGGTGTACGAACGGCCGAGCTTGCTGCGGCACACAGAGAAAACCGCTTAATGCTGCTCGGTTCCCCGCCTGACATGGTTCACGGCACCCCGTCGCACAGGGCCCGACCGTTCGCACGCCCAAAAGCGTACCTTTTAAAGTATTATACACCAAGTTTATTTATTTTACAACATATTTTTAAAGATTTTAGATACAATATGTCGTTGAAAAATTAGGCGCAATATAGTATAATTATTTTACTATGTAAAAGGGGAACTATGATGGCCGATATTAAGACAGAATTTATTGAGCTTAGAAAAAAAGCTATTAGAAAATATTTTGGTCGCATGAACGACATGCAGTTTTTGGGAGTTACCACCGTTAACGGTCCCGTGCTTATTCTTGCAGGTGCAGGAAGCGGCAAAACCACCGTTTTGGTTAACCGAATTGCGTCGCTCATAAAGTTTGGTGATGCATATAATTCTGACGATGTGCCTCCGTTTTTGAACGAGAGCATTATTGAGGATATGCGTGTGGCGGTCGATAGCAGCAATATTAACGACAGTGGTATTTTTGCTGTCAATCCTGCGCGTTCGTGGGGAATTCTTGCCATTACCTTTACCAACAAGGCGGCAGGCGAGCTTAAAGACAGGATTTCTGCTATGCTTGGTGAGCAGGGTATGGATGTCTGGGCCGGAACCTTCCACTCGGTTTGTGCAAGGATGTTGAGACGGTTTGGCGAGTGCTTGGGCTACACCTCACATTTTACCATTTATGACACAGACGACCAAAAGCGCATGATGAAAGAGGTCTACAAGCAGTTATGCTTTGATGAAAAAATGCTACCCATAAAGGCGACCTTGTCGGCTATTAGCTCGGCCAAGGATTCTCTTATTGAGCCTGATGAGTTTATTGCGCAAAATAGCAACGACGTAAGGCTTAAAAAGATAGGGGAGCTTTATAAAAGGTATCAGCAAATGATGCATGATGCCGATGCTATGGATTTTGACGATATTATTGTCAATGCTGTTAAAATGCTTCAGACAAACAAAGAGGCGTTGGATTTTTATCAGAGAAGATTTAAGTACATAATGGTTGATGAGTATCAGGACACAAACCATGCGCAGTATGTTTTAGTTAGTACCCTTAGCTCGAAAAGTCGTAACATTTGTGTTGTGGGTGATGACGACCAGAGTATTTACCGTTTCAGAGGCGCTACCATTGAAAACATTTTAAGCTTTGAGGATACGTATCCTGATGCCAAGGTTATAAGGTTGGAGCAGAATTACCGTTCAACGTCGGTTATACTTGATGCCGCAAATGCGGTTATTGCCAATAACAAGGCGCGAAAAGGAAAAAATCTTTGGACAAGTACTGACGGTGGCAACAAAATAGAGGTGTATACCTCGACCGACGAGCAGCACGAGGCGTCGCACGTTGTTGATACCATTTTGAATAAGGTGGCAGCAGGCGGCAAATACTGTGACAATGCAGTTTTGTACCGTATGAATGCCCAATCCAACGCTATTGAAAACGTTTTAGCCCGTTCGGGTGTTCCGTACAGGGTTGTGGGCGGTCACAGGTTCTACGACCGTAAGGAAATACGTGACGTTATTGCGTATCTTAACGTTATTGTTAATCACGGTGACAGAATAAGGCTGACAAGAATTATTAACGAGCCCAAAAGGGGCATAGGCGACACCTCGGTAAATAAAGCCGTTGAAATTTCCGAGCAGGTCGGCTTATCGTTGTTTGAGGTCTTTAAAACGGCAGACGAGTTTCCGCCATTGTCACGAATTGCACCCAAATTAAAGGCTTTTACCGATATGATTGAGGAATTGTCGGATAAGGTTAATGAAGTGTCTATTTCTGATTTATTCAGTCAAATGCTTGAAAAAACGGGATATGCGTTTTCACTTTTGGCTGAGGGCCGAGAGGGTGCCGAACGACTTGACAACGTAAAGGAATTGGCTTCGAGTATAGCGCAGTACGAAAAGGATAACGACAATCCGACACTTGCAGGATTTTTGGAGGAAATTGCGCTCATAAGTGACATTGACCAATATGACTCCGAGGCCGACGCGGTTGTTTTGATGACCATACATTCGGCCAAAGGTCTTGAGTTTGAGAACGTATATCTTATTGGTATGGAGGAGGGAATATTCCCCGGTAACCAGTCGATATACGGCACAGAGGCCGACATTGAGGAAGAACGCCGTTTAGCTTACGTTGCTATAACGAGAGCCAAGAAGAATTTGTATATTTCCAATGCCTATACCCGTATGCTATACGGTCAGACGGGCAGAAATCTGCCGTCAAGATTTTTAGAGGAAATACCCAAGGAGCTTTGTGAGGTTAAGAGTGTTCGTGGGTCCTCAGGCTTCGGTTTTGGAAGTGCCGAGTTCCGTTACGGCAGCAGTGGTGGCTTTGACAGTGGGCATAGAGATTTTGGCGATACAGATAACAGATTTTACTCTGTGCCTAAATCGGTGGGCTTTGGCGGTTTTGGCGGCAAGGCAACCATTGCCGAAAAAAGCCGTATGCAAGCTACCAAGTCTGCGGCAAGCAAAAGCGGCGAATCCTTTTCGGTTGGTCAGCGCGTAAAGCACAAGGCTTTCGGTTGCGGTATGATAATTTCGGCAACGCCTATGGGAAATGATACCTTG
>JAZRNK010000122.1:0-26235 GCA_045648145.1 Acutalibacteraceae bacterium
AGAAGAGCACGTGAAAGGCCGTGGCGAATTGCGCCAGCCTGACCGGTAACACCGCCACCTGCAACACGGCAAACAATATCGAACTTGTCGAGTGTGCCGGTAAGTGCGAGAGGTTGACGAACGATGAGCTTCAAGGTTTCAAGACCGAAATATTCTTCAATGTCACGGTCGTTGATGATGATTTTACCTGTACCGTTATATACGCGTACACGGGCGACAGAGCTTTTTCTTCTGCCGGTTCCGTAAAAATAAGGCTTTCCTTCAAACATCTATTTGTCCTCCCTTCAATTACAGCGACATCATTTCGGGCTTCTGTGCTGCATGGATATGCTCACTGCCCTTGTAGATGCGAAGTCTTGTAAGAGCCTGTCTGCCGATAGTGGTATCGGGAACCATGCCCTTAATTGCAAGTTCCATAGCAAGCTCAGGTCTTTCTGCCATTAAGGTTGCATACTTAACCTTCTTCAAACCGCCAACATAACCTGTATGACGATAGTAGAACTTGTTTTCAAGTTTCTTTCCGGTGAGAACTGCCTTCTCGCAGTTGATAACGATTACGTGGTCGCCACAGTCAACATGAGGTGTGAAAGTGGGCTTGTTCTTTCCGCGAAGAACGTTAGCAGCAATAGTAGCTACACGGCCGAGGGGTTTACCTGCAGCGTCGATAACATACCACTTGCGGCTTACTTCGCCAGCTTTTGCCATATAAGTGGACATAATACTACCTCCAACATAATTTTCTTTATTTGAGCCTTGTTATGATAGCATAGGTGAAATAAAATGTCAACACCAAAATTTCAAAATTTTAATTTAGAATTCACAATCTCACGTTTTCTCTTGTTTTCTCGTTTTTTCTCTTATTTGCTAATTTTTAATTTTTAAAATTTGTGCGATATTTACACCTTGAACGCGTAAAGTTTATATGTTATAATGTCGTTAAATAGGCAAAAGAGGTGAAAAATATGGGCTATTATCTTAATCCGGCAGAGCTAACTTCTATGTTTCCTGTCCCCTCGTCGATAATTGACGATTACATAAAGCTTGCCACCGAGGTACAGCTTAAGGTCTTACTGTACGGAATTAGAAATTCGGACAAAAAATATGACGTTGATATTATTTCCGAAGCACTTAATATAGATAATAGCGAGGTGGCTGACGCTCTTGATTTTTGGGCAGACTGCGGTGTGCTGTGTCAGACCGAGGAAGCCAAAAAGCAACCCATTGAAGAAAGTGTCAAAAAGCCTTCACCAACAAAACCGACGGCTATCTTAAGGAACGCCGTCAAACCCAACCGTGAAGAATCGGCAAGACGAGGACTTGAGTGTCCTGAAATTGCCTTTATTTTGCACGAAACCGAGCAGAAATTCGGACGAGTTTTACGACAGAGCGAAATTTCGTCTTTAGTCTGGCTTTATGACGACCAAGGGCTTGACGCATCGCTCATATTAATGATTGTCGGTTTTGCTGTCTCGGAAGGAAGGGCAAACATCGGCTTTATTGAACGCACGGCGCTCGACTGGATAAACGACGGCGTTACCGATATTGACTCGGCCGAAAAACGCTTGATTGACATTCGCGCCAAACGTACCGCCTGGCACTTGGTCGAAACTGCCATGGGTATTGAGCACCGTTCACCCTCTAAGGCTGAGCTTGAGGCGGCTGACAAATGGGTTAACGAATGGAACTACGGCAGAGACATTTTAAGAACCGCTTATGAGGCTTGTGTAGATTCTACTTCTAAATTTTCTATGCCCTACATTAAAAAAATTATATCCGAATGGCACAAAAACGGTGTCAAAACCGTTGGCGACATAACACGTCTTACCGCAAAAAAGGAAACAAAAAAGAAATCGAGCGGTGACGAATATCTGGAATTTGTCAATTCCATCATTAGAAGCAACGAGGAGGACTGAATATGGCTTTTTCAAACGAGGCGCTGAAAACCGCTCTTGAAACGGTGCTTGAACGCAAAAAAAATGCCGAACGAAAACATGAAGCGCAAAAACAGACAATATACAGTTCTACCCCCGAATTAAAGGACCTTGAAACACAATTACAAATAAAAAGCTCACAAATGGCGGTGGCAACCCTTAGCGGAGACACCGATAAGTCTGCCACGCTTTTTTCCGAAATAAATGACATTAGGGTCTGCCGCGACCAGCTTTACGAGGCGGTTAATTTTCCTAAAGAGCCCGAACACATCTGCAAGATATGTAAGGACACAGGATATGTCGGCAATACGCTTTGCAGCTGTGTTAAGGATATTGCAGCAAAAAACTGCTATTCGGCCCTTATCAGCGAAATGCCAATAAAGGAATCAACCTTTAGCACCTTCGACCTTGGCTATTATAAAGACGAAAAGAATGAAAACGACGTTTCACCTAAAAGACAAATGGCAAAGGTTTTGAAAATATGCAAAGATTTTACCGACAGCTTCCCTAACGGCGCTAATCTGTTGCTTTCAGGCAAAAGTGGTCTTGGGAAAACGCATCTTTCATTAGCTATTGCCAATGAGTTAATAAAACGCGATTACAGTGTTATTTACGGTACAGCGCAAAACCTTATAAACGAAGTTAGCCGCGAGGCCTTTGACCGCTCGGGCTCAACCGAGAAGATTGACAGCCTTACCTCCTGCGATTTGCTTATTTTGGATGATTTGGGAACTGAGTTTTCAACACAGTTAAGTGTTTCGGTTGTGTACAATATAATTAATACACGAATGCTTAAAAATCTTTCGACCGTTATAAGCACAAATCTTGATATTAAAGAGGTTTGCGAGTTTTATAACGACCGAATCGCCTCAAGAATTGTCGGAAACTACACAATTTGTACGTTTTTTGGTGATGATATAAGAAAAATCAAGGCCGCCAATCGTTACAAAAAATAAATTTTAAGGGGTGTACTATAAAACAGTGCACCCTTTTAATTTAAAAAATTTACATTTCTAAATCCTTGAAAAAAGCCATATAATGTGGTATAATTATAAAAAACTATAAAGGAGGATTGCCTATGCATTTACAAGAATCGGGTGAAATGTACCTTGAAGCTGTGTATGTACTGTCTAAAGAGCACAGTAGTGTCCGTTCGATTGACGTTTGCGAATACATGGGCTATTCGAAGCCAAGTGTCAGCCGTGCGATAGGACTGCTTAAAAACGGCGGTTATGTTTTGGTTGATAAGGACGGTTTTTTAAGTCTTTCGCCCACCGGTCTTGAGGTAGCGCAAAAAATTTACGAGCGTCACACCATTATGTCAGAATTTCTTATAAAACTTGGGGTTGACCCCAAAACCGCCTCAAAAGACGCTTGCAAGATGGAACACGACATCAGCGACGAATCGTTCAGAGCCATTAAGAATTTTATATTGAAAAATAACTAAACAAAAAGCACTTGTGATATCACAAGTGCTTTTTTGTTTATTCGTAATTAAAATACCAACCGTCTTTTTGAAGAACCTGAACATAATCAATAGTGAAAATGTTTTTTCCGTTGGTCCAACAATCTGAATATAAATCAGGCTTCTTCATACATACCATTTTGTCTTCCGGATGGTCATCAGGGAAATGGTTTTTATTTGTTCCAGGTGCAAATGAAAGAACTATGTAATGAGGATTTTTATAAAGATGCGCGTTTTCAGTGCCTTTATAAATATAATCCAAAGTACAGGTGCCGTCACGGTAGAAGGCAACGTGTTCCTCGTCCCAAAGCACCGCAAAATTGTGGAAAGCCTCACTCATCAAACGGTCGGGAGTACGCTGCTTAAGCGGTCCTACCCAAAATTCACTATCGGTATTTTTATACGCGCCGTCTATAGTGACATAAGTATGCTTTTCTTTGATACCAAGTGAGTCACCCTGCAATTTGCCTTTTACGGTTTCGTGAACAACATTCATATAATAATGCGAACCACTCCAGCACTCCATAACATCGAACTCTAAAATGTCTAAATTAGGAGTAGTTCCACTATCCCACAGCCAGAAGCAATGCCAGAGGCTATCACCATCAGCAAGCTTAGCGCTGATTTCTGAAAGACCGTATGTAAACATAACCTTGTTTTTTGTGGTTGCAAACACACCGTAAAAATAATCGTCGTCATAAGTGGCAGCCTGGAACATCTTACCGTCTTTTACATAAATATTTTTGGGTGAGTTTGAACGATAAACTGTTCTATCATACCAGCCGCCCAAGCCTGCTTCTTCATAATCGGCAACATTCCAAATTTTCGAATCTAAACTTGTGCCGTCAAACTCATCGGTCCACACAAGACGATACTCTAAATCGTTATAATATGTACCGTTCTCAGTATTAGCATTAAGAATATTATCCGACTTGAAATCGTTAGCAAGATGCTGCAGAGCATAGGTTAACGAATAATTTCTGCCACCATTGACAAAAAGCTTTGTACCCTTTGCTTCAATAGAGTATTTTTCATGCTCATTTATTTTAACTACACCATCACGCGAACAGTCACCTACAACTATTTCATTGGCTGTTTCAGGTGCGTCATCACGCACAACTTCAAGCTCTTTGCCGGTTTTCTCTTTTATAAGGTCAACAAATTTTTGAACTTCGTTTACAACCAAATATGAAATATTATATTTAGGCAAGACGAATTTATAATCACCTAATTTTTCTGCATCAAGAGGAAACGATGACTCTACGACAGTTGAATTATCGGTTGATGCACTTATATTGTCGTTGGACACAGTTGAGTTGTCTGTTGATGCAGCTGGTTGAGAAACGTTACCATCAGTATCGGTTGAACCGCCACAGGCAATAAACGACAGACACATAATTAAACATAAAGCTATTGATAAGATTTTTTTCATTATTACACCTCTCATTTTGGCTGTTCTTTACTGCCTAACGGGATGATTTTTTCAAACAGGCAGGTATAATCTGCAGTAACAAGACGGTCCTCATGTAAAGATCCAAAATACCAATGGTTAAATTTAACCGATTTCGCCAATTCTTCAAAATAACCGTTAAGCTTGTTGACCTTTTCGGGTTGCCCTTTTCTCAACAGCATTGAGCTTTTTACAAGCAAGGGCGGCTCATGCGTGATGATATAATCAACCTTAAGCCCTGCCTCATCAAGATTGTGAGCACCGACGGCTAACTGCTCTGGCGTAGGAAGCTCCTCCTTAAACCAGATACCGTGCTCTTCAGTATTTCGCACCTCGCGGTCATCGCTTTCGCCACCGCCGAAGGTGAATATCGAAACACCATCGATGTTGAAAATCTGACCGCGCATAAGGTGATACAAATTACCACTTATGCGGTGGACGTGGCCACCCTTCCATATAGTTTCATGGCAACGGTTGATTTTACTGAAGTTTTCGTGAGTACCGTCAATAAAGCAAACGGTAAATTTACGGCTTCCCAAATACTCAACAACGCTTTTTTCACGTTTTGAGCCATCCCACAAATAGCCAAAATCACCACAGATAATAAGTATATCACCCGCTTTGAGCTTACGCCATTCAGCGTCGTACAACCTGGACTCATCACCGTGCATATCACCTGTTACGTAAATCACAGCACTCACCCCCCGAAACACCGAATATTTTGATAAAATACCTCTTTTATTTTTAGGCAACTGTTGCTATAATGATTATAGTATACTATTCTTTTTAATCTTTTTCAAGGGGATAAACAATGGTCAAAAAATTTTTTTGCATAACCGTTTGTATTTTAATATTAGTTTCAGCCGCAGTCGTGCCCGTATCGGCGTTTGTTCCGACAAATTTCGACATTGATGCCGAGGGTGCTTTACTCATCAATATGGACACCGAGGACATACTTTATTCTAAAAATATCGACAGCAAGCTTTACCCTGCATCACTGACCAAACTGATGACGGCACTTGTTTTATATGAGAATTCAACTGACCTCGACAATGAAACCATAACCGTTTCGGAATATGCCATAAAATCGCTTGACGGTACCGATTCTTCGACCGGTGGCTTAATGGTGGGCGAGGTTTTGACCGTAAGACAAATGCTTTATGTTCTGCTTTTGCACTCGGCTAACGATGGTGCTAACGCCATTGCTGAGCACGTTGCCGGTGATATCGATTCATTTGTAAGCCTTATGAACGCAAAAGCGCAGGAATTGGGAATGGTCGGTACACACTACGAAAACGCACATGGTCTGCACGACAGCAACCATTACACCACCGTCCGCGATATGTATATTTTAAGCAAGGCGTTTTTATCGGTTGACGTACTTAAAGAGGTTGGTTATTCAACCACCTATACCATGGAGGCAACCAATAAAAACTCAAAGCGCAAATTCACCTCAACCAACCTGCTTTTACTTAACAACGGTCAGAAATGTACTGCTGAAAAATACAAAAATCAAACCTATTACTATAAATATGCCAAAGGATTAAAAACCGGCTACACCGATAACGCAGGCCGTTGCCTTGTTTCAACCGCATCAAAAAACGGCTATAACTATATGTGTATTGTTATGAATTGTCCCGTTTATGACCAAAACGGCAGAAAAATACGCATAGAATTTGGTGACACAAAGGCCCTTTACGAGTGGGCTTTCAACGAATTTGAATACAAACCCATCCTCGATGCCAATCAGATTATCGACGAGGCACCGGTCGAGCTTTCGTGGGACACCGACTATGTTTCGGTCTGTCCTGCTGAAAACGTCTCGGCAGTAATACCCAAGGTTGCCGACTCCTCAACCATCAGCTACAACGTACAATGGAATAAAGAAATTTACACCGCCCCTATAAAACGCGGTGAGGTTTTAGGTATATGCGAAATTATTTATGCCGGTGAGGTTTTAGATACCGTTACCGTTGTAGCCTCTCAGGATGTTGAGCGAAGCACCGTTATGTACGTAATTACGAGTATTAAAAACTTCTTCCAGACCGTATTTAGTTCTGTTCCCTTCCTAATTATACTTAGCGTCATAGTTTTGGCCATTATTATATTTATAATCACCTGCGTTGTCATCAACTCACCCCGACGTCGCAGACGCAGATATTAAGGTGCAGATATGAAAACTTTTACCATAGGCAAAAACGACGCAGGACAACGGTTGGACAAGTTTGTTACCAAGGCAGCACCAACGCTACCCACCGCCCTACTCTATAAGTATATTCGGCTCAAGCGTATCAAGGTTGACGGCAAACGTGCTGAAATAAGCACTAAATTAGCCGTCGGCAATATTGTTGATATGTATATTAATGACGAGTTTTTTGAGCCCAAGGCACCAAAATACGACTTTTTATCAGCCTCAAACAGCATCGACATCGTTTACGAGGATGAAAATATTTTACTGGTTGACAAAAGACAAGGCGTACTTGTTCATCCTGATGACAACAACTATACCGACACGCTTATTGCCAGAATTCAGAAATATTTGTATGAAAAAGGCGAATACGACCCCGAAAGTGAAAACAGCTTTCGACCTGCACTTGCCAACCGTATCGACCGTAACACAGGCGGAATTGTTATTGCCGCAAAAAATGCCGAGTCTTTGCGTATTTTATGCGACAAAATAAAGCAACGCGAGATTGACAAATGGTATTTAGCGGTAGTACACGGGACACCCAAAAAGCGAGAAGATACACTCGAAGGCTTTCTTGAAAAGAATGAGGATAAAAACCGCGTCTTTATAAAGCAAAGTAAAACCGACGAAGCACGTACCATAAAGACAAAATATTCGGTGCTTGACAGTACAAAGGACCTCTCACTTTTAAAGGTTGAACTGTTAACAGGGCGTACACATCAGATAAGAGCGCATCTGTCGTCAATCGGACATTCGTTGTTGGGCGACGGTAAATACGGCAAAAACGCCAAGGATAAAGCCGAAGGCTTTAAGCACCAAGCCTTATACTCTTACAGATTAAGGTTTAATTTTACTACCGACGCCGGCATCCTTTCCTACCTTAACGGCAAGACCTTTGAGGTTGACTCGGTATGGTTTGCCGACAAGCTGTTCCCCAACTGCAAATATAAAAGATTATGAAAAAACACACCAACTACAGTTGGTGTGTTTTCGTTTTATTAAAGCTTAAGCTCGGCAGTTTTCATTGTCTGCTCGTACTCACGATATTTAACTCCTGCCGAGTCAAACATCATTTTAGCAGCCTTGGTCATTTCCATATCGGCGTATTTATCGGAAAGATAGATAACCTCAGCGATACCTTTTTGAATAATTGCCTTGGCGCACTCATTACAAGGAAACAAGGTAGTATAAATACGGAAACCTCTCATCGAACCACCATTAAAATTGAGGATTGCATTAAGTTCAGCGTGGCAAACAAAGGCATATTTGCTATCGAGCACACCGCCCTGACGGTCCCACGGATAATTATCATCACTACAACCGTACGGGAAACCGTTATAGCCTACCGCCATAATTCTGTTTTCGTTATTGACTATACAGGCTCCAACCTGAGTATTCGGGTCCTTACTGCGCTGTGACGACAGCAGTGCAATACCCATAAAATATTCGTCCCAACCGAGATAATCGCTGCGCTTCATTCACTGTTCCTCCTTAATATATAAATGAGAAATATTAAACAATAAATTTTAAAAGCTCTTCTGCTTTTGAAATAACCTCTCTTGCACCGTTGGCACGAAGCTCTGCCTCATCTCTGAAGCCCCAAAGAACACCAACCATAAATGCGCCCGAGTTTCTGCCCGTTTGTGCATCAACACCCGAATCGCCAACAAATATACATTCCTCAGGTGTAACGTCTAAAGCCTTCATAACCTCAAACACCATTGTAGGATCAGGCTTTACAGGAACGTTATCCTTTTGACCTAAAACGTAATCAAATATGTCACCAAAGTATTCCTTAATAACTATCTGTGTCATAAAATCAATTTTATTCGACACAACACCCAGCTTAAAGTCTTTGTCTTTCAAAACACTTAAAAGCTCTTCAATTCCTTCATAGGGTCTTGTAAATTCACCCGAATGAGCATCGTAATATTCAAGGTAAAGCGGTTTTATTTCGGCTACCGTTTTGTCGCTTCTCACGTCCTCGGGCAAAGCGCGCCAGAGCATCATATCAGTACCGTTACCGGCAAACATCTTAAATTTTTCTGCCTCGTGCACAGGGTAGCCTTTAGTCTTTAAAGCATAATTAACAGCACAAGCCAAATCTTCATATGTATTAAGAAGCGTACCGTCAACGTCAAATATAACGGCTTTTATCCCCATAAAACTTCACCTTAATATACCAAAATGTTACATACAAATCATATTATACAACATTATTTTTAAAAAAGCAACTAATACCGCATCTTTTATGCCTTTTATTGCGCTTTATCCAACGCAAAAGCCAGCGTTTAAAGATTTTTATTAAAAAAATTCGCAAAAACAAAAAATTTCTCTTGCAAAAACGCAATTCATCTGTTATTATATCATTTGCGATTGTATGTAATTCAAAAGGAGGTGCAGACTCATGGCAAAATGTGATATCTGCAGCAAAGAAATCACTTTCGGTATCAAAGTATCTCACTCACACAGACGCACTAACAGAACTTGGAAGCCTAACGTAAAGCGTGTAAAGGCTATTGTAGACGGAACTCCCCGTAGAATTTACGCCTGCACCCGTTGCCTTCGTTCAGGCAAAGTAACTCGTGCTATCTAAGCTGATACTTTAAGAAAAGTTTAAGAGAACAAGTTTTTACTTGTTCTCTTTTTCTTTTGCCCAAAAATTCTTTTTATCCAATCGATAATTCCTTACATACAGCAGTAAATCTATACCGACCATAAAAATATTTAAAAAGTAGAAAAACAGCACGTACCATTTTTCAGAAAACTGTGCCATGTAGCCTTCGTTTATAAATTTAGAAATAATACCTGCAATATAGCCAAAGAATATCAGACACAAAAACGGCAGACTTTTGCCCTTGGTCGTTCTTGCTTTATATGATTTAATAACGTTCAAGGGCCATGAAGCGCCAAAGCTGACTATCATAATAATTTCAAAAATTTCTGCCATTGTTTATACCTCTAAAACTCAATTTTTATAACCGTTCCTGCCGTTTGTGCAATCTCGGTGTTTTCAGTTTTACCTAATCCTATAAAAAAGTCGTTGCCGTGTTTGGCAAGGCTTATTGCTGGGCCATCGGTCACCAAGCTTGCAAGCTCCTTAAATCCACCCTCGGCAGTATATCGATAAACAGCAGTACTATACGCTTTGTCCTCATTAAGAATGGTGGTCAACAAGTACATATTTTCACACTTGGTAAAGCGACCCGTTTCAACCAACAAATCAGAAACGTAAGCGCCGTTTGGCATATTAACCTGCTCAAAATTTACAAAATCATTAGTTTTATATAAATTACCGACCGAGAAATAGCAGATACCGTTATAGGTTGCCCAACCGCTAACGGGATTTTGCTTGAAAATCTTATAGTCAATGCTGTCATCGGAGGAGACAAACTCAAACTCCTGCCCGTTGTATTTATAAAACTCCAAAATTTGAGTAACACCGTATTTAAAAAGGTTACAATAAAGCTCACCGTTTGCAATAAAGAAATCATATGCTCGATTAAAGCTATTGCCCTCATACAGCATATCTTCACCATTTTTCTTAAACGGAATAGATATATAATTGCCGTCATCGTCCAACATTTTAACGGGCGAGATCTCGCTTTTTTCGGTACCTATTCCAAAGAAAAGATTGCCATTATATTTTATTATATCAAAATTATGTACTGCGTTCGGTAAATGGGTAATCGACTGCCACTTGCCGTCAGTTAAAACGTGATAGTTGCCATATTCCCATGTTGAAGAAACAGCATCAAACCCCGGCGCATAAAGCTTACCTTCGGACAGATAAAAGTCCCCTATCGCCTCGTCGGAGAGCTTACCCGAACTCGTCCATTCCCCTTTCTCTATGTCATAGCAAAAAAGTGTAACAGCACCCGAGTTTTTGTCATAATCGCCACAACCAATATAAAGTTTATCGTCTAAAACCGCCATATCCCATACCGAACGCGCCTTGTAAAACTTTTCTTCGGTATACACACTTTCGGTCGGTATGCCTAAATTAATAATTTCAGGCTCTTTTTCAGATTTTCCGTTAAAAAGAGAAAAGGAAAGAATTAAAGCAAGTAAAACCGAAATCAGTTTTGTAGCAGTACCGAATACAATAATTGCCATAATATCCTCCTTTTTATCTCTTTATTTTTTTAACTTTAAAACGATTGCACTTCGGTTAGGCAGATAACATTTAAAGCCTATCCAACCAATCGGCGTGGTAAAGGTTTCATATTCAAGTGACGTATCCACCCTTGAAAAACCGCCAAAGGTACCATCATCCGACGAAAGCTCAACCTTATAGGTTCCCTCTTTGCCAACCGGAACAAAATATCCGTCAAATGATTTTGTGGGATGGAAATTAAAAATAAAAACCGTATCGCCCTTTGTGTATATAATAATTTTATCGTCCTCGTGAAGCCAACGATTTTCCGCCTTGATTTTGAGTAAATCATTTTGGCTTAATAGCTTTATCATAGCTTTATCAAACTCGTTAAGCTCACAATATCTTAAGTCCTTATTATCAACAAGGCTCCACTGTCTGCGACAATAGTGATAACTCCAACCGTTACCCTCACGCGGAAAATCTATCCATTCGGGGTGACCAAACTCATTACCCATGAAATTAAGATACCCCTCACCCGCCAAGGAAGCCGTCAGAAGTCTTATCATTTTATGTAACGCAATACCTCTGTCTATAACGAGGCTACCGCCGAACTTTTGCATATGGGTATACATTTCGGCATCGCAAAGACGGAACATTATGGTTTTATCGCCCACAAGCGCCTGGTCATGTGACTCACAATAGCCGATATTTTTCTCACCCACACGGCGTTGTGTCAGTTCATACCAAAGCTTTCCCATATCCCAGTTGTCATCTGTACTTTCTTTTATGGTTTTTATCCACAAATCAGGCACACCCATAGAAAGTCGGTAGTCAAATCCTATTCCACCTAAAAGTATTGGAATACACATGCCCGGCATACCGGACATATCCTCGGCAACCGTTATAGCTTTCGGATTAATTTCATGTATCAACTCATTAGCAAGCTGCAGATACGTAACCGCCTCAGTATCAGTATTCATAGAAAAATACATACTGTAATCGGTAAAAGCACTGCCCAAACCGTGATCATGATACAACATTGACGTAACACCGTCAAAGCGGAAGCCGTCAAAATGGAAGACCGACATCCAATAATTTAAATTAGAAAGCAGAAAATGTAAAACCTCATTTTTGCCGTAATTAAAAAGCTTGGTACCCCATGCACTGTGGTCACCGCGTTGACCCTCGTGGAAAAACTGATAAGTAGTACCGTCAAACTCGTTCAAGCCTTCATTGGTATTTTTAACAGCGTGGGAATGAACAACGTCCAACAAAACGGCTATGCCCATCTTATGCGCTGTGTTTATAAGCTCCTTTAAATCGTCACTATCACCATAGCGCGAAGAAGCGGCAAAAAAGTTCGAAACCTGATAACCAAACGAGCCATAATACGGGTGCTCCATAATTGCCATTATCTGAATGGTATTGTAGCCCAATTCCTTTATTCTCGGCAACGTATTTTCGGTAAACTCACGGTAGGTACCGACAGCGCCCTTTTCCTGTGCCATGCCGATATGGCACTCGTAAATAAAAGGTGTTTTGGACGGTTCAAAGCCTTTGTCGGTCCAAGGATAATCCTTGCCATCCTCAATTTGAGCGCACCAAAGATATGTTACGGGGTCCTGCACAACACGGGTAGCGTACAAAGGAATTCTTCGCAACACCCTGCCCTTATTCACCACGATTGCCTGAACTTTCTGTCCGACTTTTAAAGTGTTTCTGCCCTTAATGTGAACTTCAAAAACACCGTTGCCTATATTATCTAATGGACAGTCCTCCATATTCCAACCATTAAAATCGCCCGTTAGGTACATCTTATCGGCAGCAGGTGCCCACTCTCTATAAACCCAGCCTGTACGTGTTTTATGAAAGCCAAAATATTTATGACCCTGAGCAAAGGCTTTAAGTGTTTTATTATTGCCTAAAAGTTCTTTTCTTTTAGCCAAATATGAGGACACTCTTAAATCAATATCGCTTTTAAAAGGTTGCAAATACGGGTCGATAGTTAAAATATCACGTTTTACTTTTTGCGCCATTAATATGTCCTCCTTTACAGTTCACACAATAATTATATCAAAACATAGCAATAAATAGCAATAAAAATATATAAAAAATCCAATTTATAATCTTTTTTGTTTCATTCTCAAGTTTAAAATAAAAACACCGCCTACCGAAATTCAGTAAGCGGTGTTTATGTATTTTAAAAATTAATATGCAATACCTTGAGCGATCATTGCCTCGGCAACCTTTTCGAAGCCTGCGATGTTAGCGCCTGCTACCAAGTCACCCTCCATGCCGTACTTCTTAGCTGCTGCCAAAGAAGTCTTGAAAATGTTAGCCATAATCTGACGGAGCTTTGCATCAACCTCTTCTGCAGTCCAGCTGTAACGCATTGAGTTCTGGCTCATCTCAAGACCTGAAACTGCAACGCCACCTGCGTTAACTGCCTTAGAAGGAGCAATAACAAGCTTATTAGCCTTCAAGTATGCCATAGCCTCTTCGGTGGTAGGCATATTAGCAACCTCAACGTAGTATTTTACGCCGTTAGCAACGATATTCTTAGCGTCCTCGATGCCAACCTCGTTCTGAGTTGCGCAAGGCATAACAACGTCAACCTTCTGCTCCCAAGGTCTCTTGCCCTCGAAGTACTGAACGCCGAATTTGTCAGCATAATCCTTAACCTTGTCACGACCGGAAGCACGCATCTCCAAAAGATAGTTAATCTTCTCGTCGGTGTTAATGCCATCGGGGTCGTAAACGTAGCCGTCGGGACCCGAAACGGTAACAACCTTACCGCCAAGCTCGGTAACCTTTTTAACGGTACCCCAAGCAACGTTACCAAAGCCCGAAACTGCAAAGGTTTTGCCCTTAATATCCTCACCGAAGGAATTGAGCATTTCAACGGTGTAATAAACTGCGCCGAAGCCGGTAGCCTCAGGACGAATGAGCGAGCCACCGTATGACAAGCCCTTACCGGTAAGAACGCCGGTAAACTCATTTCTTAAACGCTTGTACTGGCCGTAGAGATAGCCAACCTCACGAGCGCCAACGCCGATATCACCGGCAGGAACGTCGGTATCTGCACCGATGTGCTTTGCAAGCTCGGTCATAAAGCTCTGGCAGAAACGCATAATTTCGCCGTTCGACTTGCCTCTCGGGTCAAAGTCGGAGCCACCCTTACCGCCGCCCATGGGAAGACCGGTAAGACTGTTTTTAAAGGTCTGCTCGAAGCCGAGGAACTTGATAACCGAAGCGTTAACCGACGGATGAAGTCTCAAACCGCCCTTATAAGGACCGATTGCCGAGTTGAACTGAACTCTAAAGCCACGGTTTACCTGAACCTGACCCTTATCGTCTACCCACGATACGCGGAAAACAATCTGACGCTCAGGCTCAACCATACGCTCGATAACACCGTTCTCCTCAATTCTGGGGTCGGCCTCAACAACAGGCTGCAACGACTCCAAAACCTCGTAAACGGCCTGTAAAAACTCAGGCTCGCCAGCGTTACGCTTTTCAACCGTAGCGTAAACTCTATTTAAGTATTCATTATTAATCATTTAAGTTTCCTCCAAATTCTTCAAAATATGATTAAAAATAACAAATTTATTATAATGTAACAATTTTATTGTGTCAATCACAAAACATATATATTGTTAAATTTCTGCAAATATTAAGTCTTAAAGGGCTTTAAAGCGATAAAATTTAGCATTTTTGCCCATAAATTAATAAGTTGCTTAATTTTATTAACTTAATTTTTAAAAACATTAACTTTATTAAAAAACTCGCCGCTTTTATAGAGTTTTAACTAATTTTATTAACATTACGTTTTACTTTATACCGCAACAATAATTGAAATATCTCGATTTATATGATATATTATGTTATACACTTATGCAAAACAACATCAACCAACGGTTGAAAGTTCCCCACTCAACCAACGGTATGTGGACTTGAAATCAAAACACAACTACAATTAAAGCGAAGGGAGGAGTTTTGATGGACCAGCAAAAAATCGGAAGATTTATTGCCGAATGTCGAAAGAAGAACAACTTAACTCAAATGCAATTGGCAGAAAAACTTAATATCACCGATAGAGCCGTATCAAAATGGGAAACAGGCAAAGCAATGCCCGACTCTTCGATAATGCTCGATTTGTGTGACGTTTTGAAAATCACAGTAAATGAATTATTAAGTGGGGAGAAAATCAATATGGAAAACAGTAATCAGAAAAACGAACAACTTTTGCTTGATATAGCAAAGGAGGTTGAACAAAAGAATAAGACAATCTGGATTTGTATGTGGATAATTATAGGTGTAAGTATAACAGCCTTATTGGCAGGTCTCTTGATTTCTAAATATTTGATACCCGAAGGCGTTTGGCAGCTTATCACAATTCTTGGGCTTTGCATATTATTTTTAGCACCTTGCTTTTATGCATTAAAGCTTGAAGTAAGTATAGGCGCTTACAAATGTAAAAACTGCGGTCACGAAATTGTACCCACCTATTCAGAGGCGTTAAACGCAATGCATATGGGAACGACTCGTTACCTGAAATGCCCTAAATGCAATAAACGTACTTGGTGCAAAAAAGTATTGAAATAAAAACCAAAAGACTGTGCAACGCACAGTCTTTTTTTAATCATCCCATTTTCTGAAAAAGTCCAAAACCGCTTTCTCGTAGGCTTTGGAATCTGTAATATAGCTCATACCGTGGGCTGCACCCGGAACTATCAGCATCTCTTTCGGCGAAGAACACGCTTTATAGTTTTCGAAGGTCATATCTATCGGCACGAATTTATCATCCGACCCGTGTATAAACAGCACGGGTTTTTCGCTGCTTTCCAGCGCCTCAAGGGTTGAATACTCATCCCCGTCAAAATTGGCTATCCGTCTGCAAATGATGTTGGCTATCGGATATGTCACCTTTTCCTTTACGCCGAGATTGTTATCCAAAACGTGCTTCCATATTGCATGAGGCGAAGTAAAACCGCAATCAGCAATTATACCCTTTACGTTTCGCGGCAGTTCAAAGCCAGACGTCATAAGCACGGTGGTAGCACCCATAGAAACACCGCAAAGGTATATAGGTATATCCTCGCCAAACCTTTCGGTTACATAGTTTATCCAAGCCAAGCAGTCGTGTCTTTCTAAAATACCAAAACCAATATACTCGCCGTCACTGTCGTTCTGACCTCTTTGGTCAGGATACAAAACCGTACAGTCGTTATCATGGAAAAACTGAGCTATACCGCCATAGTCAACCTGCCAGCTTGAACGCCAGCCGTGCATTGCAATAATAACCCTTTTAGGCTTTTCGCACGAATACAACCTACCCACCAAGGTAAGTGAATCGTGGCTGGTTATTTCAACCGCTTCAGTAGGCAGATTATTAGCCAACTGACTGTTTTTTTCAATAATCTGCACTCTCGGGTCTTTTTTCAAACCGCCTGACAGTTTGTTTTGAAACACCTCAGGCACCTTCATCGTCTTTCGCTTAACAGCAAGGTCCACAAATGCGTGACAAAGCGCGACGGTCACTGCAGAAGCCGTAACCGTTAATACTCCTGCTGCTATAAGGGCATTTTTAGTACTTTTTTTCAACCTTAATTCCCCCAAGGTAATATAATTCTACCCTTATTCTCCCAAAATCAAACCCAAAAATTACACTTTATTTTACAAATCTTATAGCTCGATTAATATTTTCTATTTCAAGTTTCTTGTCTGATCTCGAATGTTCACCGTCAAGCGTCCAATCAAGCGGCTCTTCTGAAATAACAGTAACCTTTGACGCTCTGTAAAACTCAACTCCGCCGTTTGAGTAATTAGAGGTTGTAAGCGCATTGATTATTTTATTAAGCTCGGCTATGCTTTTCGGATTTCTGATAACACCTATTTCAAAAAGACCGTCACTCATATCTACAAGCTCTTCTTTAAGCTTAACAACACCCGCAACCGAGGTTGAATTTGCCACGGCGACAAAGAGGAAATCGCCCTCGATTACAGCATCGTCAGTTTCTATTCTTACTTTATGACTTTTAATGTTACCAATTTCCTTAACTGAACCCAAAATATAAGCAAGATGTCCTAAAACATTTTTAAAATCCTGCGGAACGTTATAAGAGGTCGCGGTGAAAATGCCGAAAGCGGCAACATACGAAAAATACCGTTCATTTCCAAAACGGCCAACGTCAACCCTATGATCTGTTCCCTCGGCAATAGCCTTTGCCGCCTTTTTGGGAACACTGCTTAATTTCATACTTGTAGCAAAATCGTTTGTGCTACCGGCTGGGATATAACCCAAAGGTAAATCGCTGCCACTATCCATAATACCGCTTATAGTTTCGTTAACGGTACCGTCACCGCCAAAGCAAACAACCATTTCATAACCATTTTGCTTAGCCGCCATCGCAAGCTCTTTTGCGTGACCGCGATACTCAGTTAGTTGTACCGTAACACACATATCACCCTTTTGAAGCTCCTGCAAAACATCGACCAAGGTGGTCTTGGCCTTCATTTTACCTGCAACAGGATTAACTATCAGCAATACCTTTCTCATTTATTTTACACCTCGAAAATTAATGCTTAAGCCTTCTGTTCTGATAGCACTCAACCGTTTTGTTAACAATAAAGCAACCCAAGAAGCCAAACAGAACGCCCAAAATAACACCTGCCGCAACGTCGGTAGGATAATGAACATAAAGATACATCCTTGAAAGTGCTACAAGTATAGCAATTACAAGAGCGGGAATGCCGAACTTTTTATTGTTTATCATTAATACCGTTGCCGCCTCAAAGCAGACAAGAGTATGTCCCGACGGGAAGGATGCATCGTGCAGCTTTCCAATAAGCAGCTGTATGTCTACGCCCGGCATGTCGTAAGGTCTTACTCTACCAATAAGCGGCTTTAAAGTTAGATTACCCACTAAAAGTCCCAATATCATGGCAACGCCCATCATGGCGCCGGTTTTTCTTAATTTGGGAATAAAGAGAAATACTACTGCAACCGCTATCCAGAAAATTCCGTCGTCACCAAGTCGTGTAATAAGTGACATAAAAACATCCAAAAAACGACATGAAAAATGTTCATTAATAAAATCAAGTATTTTTAATTCGAATTCGTTCATTTTATCTCCTTAACCGTTAGCGACTATTTCATATATAAGGTACTGCCCGTTGACTTTATGCCAATACAAAATAATATCAATATTTTCTACGTGGTTTGCATAGCCCGGACGCATAAGTGTTTCCTTCAATTTTACTCGGCAGGAAAAAACGTCGTCAGAATAAGCATAAAACTCAAACGCCTGCTCGTCGGAAATAGCAAATCCGTTATGGTCACGCACCCAGTTGGTTTCAATCAAACGTACACGGTTATAAATAGAAGCCGATTTGTCGATATATTTAGCAATCGCTTGGAACGACCCATCCTTTGAAAGATACGCAGTATAAGCCGTAGCTGCTTCTAACACACGGTCGGTGTGTATATCCTTCAACGAATCGCTGAAAACAACGTTTGCAGTATAATACTTTTTCTCCTCGTTAAGCTCTACCTCGGTTTTCACACCGTCGGCGCGCTCAACTACAACCTCAGGTTCAAAGAAAAGACCTTCAATTTTATATTCCGAATAGGTTATGCCCTTAACGCCATCGGGAACGTACTTACAGGAATCACCCTCGATATTAGCCGCAATTAAGTATTTATTATCTACTTCCTTACCGTTAACCTTCAAAGCATAGCCCTCCGGCACCTTAACGGTAATATCCCCATATTCCGGCAAAAACAGCTCCGCGCTCGAAAGCTTATGGTGATTAAAGCCATATTTTCCCTCTTCATCTGATTTTGAAACGGTAAAATAAGCAATATGCTTACCGTCAGAGGTTACGGCATATTTTTCTTCGCCCTCGGTAGATGAAGATACGGTGAAATAAGCCAATTCAGCATTGCCGTAAAGCTCGGTAACACCTTTTTTAACCCTTTCGGCATCATCAAAGTTAAAATAATCACTTTTAATCTCGCTCATCAACCCTGCAAAATCACGGGTTACAAAGTACTGATTAAACACCCTTTCTGCTTCACGCGCAGGCCTTGTTGACTCATAAGCGCTCAATACAGAATGAAGAACGAAGGCAGCGATCACCAAAAGAACCAATGCGACGGCAATTACTGAAAAATACACCTTATAAAATTTCGTAATTTTCATACCATCACCTGCTCACACAAAAATACGTAGGAATTCTTCTCGGCGGTGTAAACGCCTTATACTTATTCGTTAAACCCTGAAGCTGATACTGGTCTAACACCGATTTGTCAACGTCGTATTTATCAAAATAGTTTTCGTAATACATCATAGCCGACGAACCACCGTCAAGCATTGCGGCATTGACAGCACCATAGGAAACCATGATATCAATGACCTCGTTATAGGTAGCGCCAAGGCTACTTGCTGTTCTACCGTCGGTAACAACAAAGATAAATGTACCATCGGCGCGCTGACCAATGGCCGTTCTCTGTGCGGCGCCGGTGTTTTTATCCTTATAATAAATGTGAACTCCTTGGTCATCGCTACTTATAAGCACATTACCGTACTGAAAGCAGACCGAATCTCTTATGCCTAATTCTTCGGCCTTTTTCTTGTTCATTGACTCTGCAACAACCAGCTTGTTATTTTTATCTATACCTATAAAGGTCCTGCTCGACGAGTCATTCCAAACACATTCACCCTTTGAGTATGTAAGACCTATAGGCGTTGCGCCTGTACCTTGACCGCCGTCATCGGCAAACTCACCACCGTTAATTGCGGCAATCGCATCCTCCTGCTTTGCAATGGCAAAAATACGCTTGCCCTCAACAGCAGTACTGAAATTACTTGACGAAGTTGCAACGTAAACACGCGAAGGATCAGGCACAAGCATAATATATGCCTTGAAGTTGGTATGACGCTCGGTCAGATATTTCAACCCGTCAATAAGCTCGTCCTCATTTTCGGTTTCATTCTCTGATGGTTTAAAGTAATCATCCTGATTAAGCGTAAGCTTACTGTCTACAAGACTATTATCCACTATCTGTTGAACCGTCTCATCCGACAAAAACAGACCGGGTACCCATTTAGTCGCACTTGCCTGCATTGCCGAAAGTACTAAAGCATCACGTAAGGTTTTACTCGGGCCTCTGGCAACAACCGCCAACAGTACTACAAGAGCCAATACAATATAAAGCACCGATGTGCCAATGCTCAATAAGGTTCTTCTAACAATTTTACCTGCCGTCAGTTTTGATTTTTTCTGTCCTTTTTTAGTTCCTTGTCTTTTAGGTTTAGCACTATCGGTTGCAAAAACCCAGCTTTGCTGAACCCTGAAGCTGACAAAGAAAAGCAAGGTATCAACCACCATTTTAACCAACGTGGTTAAGAAATCGCTCTTAATACCCAAAAGCCAAACAATGCCTTTTATGGAATAGCTTGATGCCAACAAAAGCGGAACGGCAAGTATTATATAACGCACAATCGAACGTCCGTACTTTGTTTTGTTAGTAAATACGCTTTTCTTATTAATAATAAAATTAACAATCGACGACAATACCCTCGAAAGCACGGTCGCCCACAAAATCGCATGTGCGCCATTAAAGAAGAAACGAAGCGCCAAATAAAATACAACGACCTCAACCAGCATACTGAAAAGCGAACTGAAAGCAAAGCTGAACAACATTTTATATATCCTGAATGAATCAACAACAGGTCTAAAATGCGATTCACTATTGTTGTCTATGTAAACAGTTTCAATTTCGACCTCGCTGAAGTCAAGATGCTGATTTTTCAATTCTATAAGCATGTTGGACTCGTACTCGTACCTGCTACCCTTTACATCAATAAAGGTTTCAATGTATCTCGTAGGAATAGCACGCAGACCGGTCTGCGTATCGGTAATTTTAAGGCCGAAAAACAGCTTAAACATAAATCTTGTCATTTTGTTGCCAAAACGGCTTCTCGACGGAACGTCAGGCTTATGAAAATCGCGACAACCCAAAACAACACCGTCAGTACGGCTCATCTGCTCGGCACATTTAATAATGTCCTTTGTCAAATGTTGACCGTCACAGTCTATTGTGATAACGCCGTCTTTATCGTTACGGTAATCGAGAAAATATTTGAAAGCCGACCTTAATGCCTCACCCTTACCGCGATTAACTCTATAATTCAAAACAGTACAGTACGGATGCTGTTCGGTATCAGGAAAATACTGCAAATGCTGTGCATCACTTCCGTCGTTTACTATTATAAAATCGTCAAAGCCGTTTTCCTTTAATTCCACTACGGTCTTGACTAATTTTTCGTCGGGATTTAGACAAGGAATTATTATTGTCACATTGTAATTACCCAAATTTTTGACCCCCGTTTGAAAAGTATACAATAATTCACAATTATTGTAGCATCTATACTTCACATTTACAAGAAACAAAATTGTTACATAAATACTGCAAAAATCTGACATTTTTGGTTTTTTTGCTATATTTTGAAATTAATCAATAAAACGATTGACAAATATATCACAATATTATATAATGTTTGCAACGGTTTTAGGGAAATCTTTGTTAAAAATTAGACAAAGTCACCTAAAACACCTGTGTTTTTAATAGAAAACACTAAATATTTTGGTATTCTGCTACCAGGAAAAGCAGAAGCCGTTATGAAAGGCATTAAATTAACCTTGCTTTCATACGGTATGGATAGGGTGATTTTTATGTATGATCGTATTTACAACTTCTCAGCAGGTCCGTCTATGCTTCCTGTTTCGGTACTCGAAAAATCAAGAGACGATTTGCTTAACTACCAGGGTTCAGGCATGAGCGTTATGGAAATGAGCCATCGCTCCAAGGTTTATGACGTTATTATTAAAGAAGCCGAGCAGCTTTTAAGAGAGGTTATGAACATTCCTGAAAACTATAAGGTACTCTTCCTTCAGGGCGGTGCTTCTTTACAGTTTGCAAGTGTTCCTATGAACCTTCTTAAAACCGGTATTGCTGACTACATCGTTACCGGTCAGTTCTCAGGCAAGGCTTATAAAGAGGCTTTAAAGTACAGCGACAAAATTAATCTTGCTGCTACCACCAAGGACGAGAATTTCACAAGAATTCCCCGTCAGGAAGAATTAAAGCTTACTCCTAACGCAGACTACGTTCACATCTGCTTCAACAACACCATTTTCGGTACCAAGTGGGACTACATACCCGAAACCAACGGTGTTCCGCTCGTAGCCGATATGAGCTCCTGCATTTTATCTGAGCCTATCGACGTTTCAAAATTCGGTCTTATTTATGCCGGTGCTCAGAAAAACGTTGCTCCTGCAGGTCTTACCATTGTTATTGTTCGTGAGGACCTCTTAAGTGAAGAGCTTGACGCTACTGTTCCTACAGTTTGCAGCTACAAGGTTATGGCTGACAACGAGTCTATGTATAACACTCCTCCCTGCTGGCCGATTTATATCTGCAAGCTTGTTCTTGAGTGGATTAAGGAAATCGGCGGCCTTGAGGCTATGAAGGAAATGAATGCTAAAAAAGCAACACTTCTTTACGATTGCCTTGATAACAGCAAGTTGTTCAAAAACCCCGTAAAGAAAGAGTGCCGTTCGATGATGAACGCCACATTCCGTGCTGAAGATGATGAAATCAACGCAAAGTTCGTTAAAGAAAGCGCAGCAGCAGGTATGTCTAACCTTAAGGGTCACCGTTCGGTTGGCGGTATGCGTGCTTCCATCTACAACGCTATGCCTTACGAGGGCGTTGAAAAGCTTGTAGACTTTATCAAAAAATTCGAAGCAGAGAATCTTTAATTTAAAAAGGCATCTCTTTTGAGATGCCTTTTTTCTTTACTGTTCGTGATTATAGTTATAGTCACACATAATTTTTTCGGCGGCACTGCGAAGCTCTTCATCGCTATTAATCATACCTGCACTCTGCAGAACGGTTTCCTGCACAAAGGGTGGCAAACCCTCAAAAAAATTACTTTCTCTTACATCGTATGCTTTATTTTGGTCGTTTGACGGTGTCATTCGGTCACCTCCCCTTTTTCAATATTATTTCGCAATTTTTGATATTTATTATAAAAAAATCCCCGACAGAAACTGTCGGGGATAAATTTTAAAAAATTATCTTAAAAATCCGTTTACTATCTGTTCTTCAGCTTCTGCCTCGCTTAAGCCTAAGGTCATAAGCTTGGTCAACTGCTCGCCTGCAATTTTACCGATAGCCGCCTCGTGAATAAGACTTGCTTCTACGTGGTTAGCATTAACCTTGGGCACCGCGCTTACGGTTGCATCATCCATAACAATAGCATCGCACTCGGTATGTCCGTTACAACGGTTATTACCGTTAATATTGGAAATAAAAAGTTGATGCGAATTGTCCTTTGCAACCGAACGGGAAACAACGTGCGCCGCTGACTCTTCACCGTCAAGGTCAACCGAAAAATCGGTTGTGGCTGACTGCTTGCCGTGTGTCATAATTTTCTCACGGATAACGAGCGTTGCTTTGCTTTTAAGCTTTGCGGTGGTGGTACGGTAGGTAGAATCAACACCCTTAATCTGACAGGTCTCCATCTCCATATAACCGCCCTCGTCGATATTAACGACAGTGGTTGGATTCATAATCCTTTCGCCGTTACCGTCACCCGAGCCGTAATGCTTTTCGACATACTTAACCCTAGCGTTTTTACCAACATAAAAGGCATGAATACCGTCGTGTTCAGATTTTTCACCACCGTCATTATGAATACCGCAACCGGCAACTATAACAACGTCAGCGTTATCACCAATATAAAAATCGTTGTAAACCATTTCGTTCAAGCCAGACTCTGAAAGTAAAACAGGAATATGAACACTCTCGTTTTTAGTGTTGGGCTTTATAATAATATCAATACCGGGTTTGTCGGTTTTGGTTACTATATCGATATTAGAGGTGGTATTTCTTGCTGCTGACTGTCCGTTAGCGCGAATATTATATGCGCCCGAAGGTACTTCGTGCAGATCAGCCACCTGCTCTAACAACTGTTTTTGTATACTATCAAGTGCCAAGACTACCCCTCCTTAAAGTTTTTCGGTCAACACAGAACAAGCCGATGCGGTTAAAAGCCCCGGCAAAATATCCTGTTTATTGCCGTCATCACGAATTTTACCGTCGGCAATAACAATTATACGGTCGGCAATATTCAAAATTCGTTCCTGATGAGAAATTATAAGAATAGAGCCGTTAATTTTTTCGTGCATTTTTTCAAAAACGGTAATAAGGTTACCAAAGCTCCAAAGGTCGATGCCTGCTTCCGGCTCGTCAAAGACGGTAAGCGGTGTACTACGAACCATTGCCATAGCAATTTCAATTCTTTTAAGCTCTCCTCCCGAAAGACTTGCATTAACCTCACGGTTAATGTATTCCCTCGCGCAAAGACCAACCTCCGATAAATAGTTACAAGCATCAGAAACGCTTAAATCTCTGCCGCTGGCAAGTGTTATCAAATCCTTAACCGTAATGCCTTTAAACCTTACAGGTTGCTGAAAGGCATAGGTAATGCCCAACCTTGCTCGGTCGGTTATAGACATATTGGTTATATCCTTACCGTTAAAAAGAATTTGTCCCTGTGTGGGCTGATATATACCTGCAATAAGCTTGGCAAGTGTCGACTTACCACCGCCGTTAGGACCGGTAAAGGCGACGAACTTTTCATCTATTTTAAGGCTTACGTTATCAATAATATCCTTTTTTATTCCGTCGGCTTCAGCCGTAAATGAAACATTCCTTAACTCTAACATGAGTTCCTCCAAACATCGAAATACACATATATTATACATTATTTTAATTATTTGACAAGTCTGTTTTTACGAAACTTTTATATATATTATATTTAATTCGATATAACGCTTAATCGAAAACCGGCACACACTTAATTTTTTGTTGAAAGTATCTTAAAAAAGAGTTATAATATTCTTGTTAATTATTTTTTAGATGGTGAACTATATGCGAATGAAAAAATTACGCCACCTTGACGAAAGAATTGCGGCGTGTGAAGATATTCTGATTTCTGCTGTGAGCGATGAACTGAACTTTCAAAAAGCCGCCAACAGTAAGGACTATATTGATACTGCTGCTTGGTTTAATAACGACAATCCAATTTATTTAGAAATCGGTTGCGGCAAAGGTCAATTTGCCTGTACGTTTGCATTGCAAAACCCCGACATTAACGTTATTGCGGTTGAGAAAAACAGTAACGTTATTGTTCAGGCTTGTGAAAAGGCTAAAGAGTTAAACATTCCTAACCTACGCTTTTTAAAATGCGGCGCAGAGTATTTAACAAGATTTTTGAAACCAAAATCGGTAGGCAGAATTTTTCTCAACTTCTCCTGCCCCTACCCCAAAAACAGCTACGCAAGTCACCGTCTTACCAGCCCTACGTTTTTAAAGCTTTATAAAGAGCTCTTATGTGACGGGGCTGAAATTCACCAAAAAACCGACAACCAAAAGCTTTTCGAGTTCTCACTTGAGCAGTTATCCGATTACGGCTTCACTCTTAAAAATATTTCACTCGATTTACACAACAGCGATTTTGAGGATAACATAGTAACCGAATACGAACAAAAATTTGTATCCTTAGGATTGCCTATTTTTAGACTTGAAGCATTTTTGAAAAAAGACTGATTTTAAGGGGTGCGATATGCCTGATTATAATCACAAATACGGCGATTTTTTCGAATCATACGGTAACACAGACCGTCGACGCAATGCAAAACCGCCGAAAAAGCGTAAAAGAAAACTCAAAAAAAGCGTTAAAGTACTTTTTTTGCTTATAACCTTTACACTTATTGCTGTTTTACTTGCCAATTGCTTTTTAGGTGACGGCGAAAAGAATGATAGCACCTCAAACAACAGTCCTTTCATTGAGACCGTTAACAGCAACACCTCGTCAACGGTTGAAACGCTCGAATTTCCACGCGCCAAGGCCACCGACAAAACAGTTATATTGGATAGCAAAATCGATGCGCAAAATGCCATACTAATCGACCTTTCAAACAATACAGTATTAGCTCAAAAGAACTCAAACGATATTATCTACCCTG
>JAZRNK010000123.1:0-12107 GCA_045648145.1 Acutalibacteraceae bacterium
CTCGGCAAAAGGCCATGCTTATCCAACCATTTAAATGCGTTTACGCCAACACGAAGGAGGCCGGGAACACTAATAAGCGTTTTGGCAAGCTTATCGGTCTTGTTCTCTTTAGTTTCGTCTTTGTTGCTTTCAATATATTCGTTAATTTTATCATTAACGTCAAAAATAGTATCCTCAAGTTCAAAATTAACCTTGGACATAGTTCCGTTATCCATTTTACCGCTTTTAAGAACGACCATAGCAACATTAAACTCGTTACGAGCATAAATGTTTTTGTTAACTATAAAGCGGTTAAGCATCGGGAACTCGCCAAGCATTCTAGTATATGCCGCAATAATAACCGCAAGATGACTGATTCTATGACCATCCTTACGTTTATCGTTTAAGTAGTCCTGAATAGGTTGTAAAGGAATATCAAGCTCTATCATATTAAGTGAGTCGTTTCTGTCCACCATAATATGCGGAACAACAGCGTACTCAACATCTGTGCATTTAACCTTTTTACCATCTCTTCTCATCATACCACCTCTTATATAGAATAACAAAAATGTCGAAGTCTGTCAAACATTAATTATAAAAACACCATATATTACATATTAATATTCTAAAAGATAAAATATTAAAACCGGTACAATAATACAGATAGTTGGGATCCCCGAATTTATATAAATAAAAAACGAAGCACATAAGTGCTTCGTTTTATGGTGAGCTATCGGGGATTCGAACCCCGGACACCTTGATTAAAAGTCAAGTGCTCTGCCAACTGAGCTAATAACTCGTACCTTGCGGCGACTTGAATATTATAGCAACAGTATAACATTTTGTCAACAAAATTATTCAATATTTTTAAAATTTAGTCAATAAATAAACCCTTCGCTTTACGCGAAGGGCTAAAATTATAACACTTTAGACAAAAAGTCCTTAAGTCTGGGATTTTTGGGATTATTAAAGAATTCATCAGGCGATGCCTGTTCGATAATAACGCCGTCATCAATAAATACAACACTTGTACCAACCTCACGGGCAAAACCCATTTCGTGAGTTACAACAACCATTGTCATACCCTCTTTGGCGAGCTTTTTCATAACTTCAAGAACCTCCCCAACCATTTCAGGATCGAGTGCACTTGTAGGTTCATCAAAAAGCAACACCTCAGGGTCCATACACAATGCGCGAACAATGGCAACACGCTGCTTTTGTCCACCCGAAAGCTGTGATGGATACGAATCAGCCCTGTCAGCAAGACCGACGATTTCAAGCAGCTTCATTGCCTTTTCCTCGGCCTGCTGCTTACTCATATTAAGTAGCTTCATGGGAGCTATGGTCATATTTTTCAAAACGGTCATATGAGGAAACAGATTGAACTGCTGAAAAACCATGCCCATTTTTTGACGGTGAACATTAATATTAACCTTTGAATCAGTAATATCAACACCATTAAAGAAAATTTTACCGCCCGTTGGCTCTTCTAAGCGGTTAAGACAACGCAAGAAGGTTGATTTACCCGAACCCGAAGGACCGATAACCACCATAACGTCGCCTTTATGAATTTCAGCATTAACGCCTTTTAAAACCTCAACATTACCAAAGGATTTCTGTAGCCCATCTACTTTAATCAAAGCATCATTAGTGGTCACTCTTACGCAGCCTCCTTTCAAGCTTACCAACAAGATTAGTAAACAGCATAACAATCAAAAGATATATTATAGCAACTGCAATCAATGGCATAAACGCAGAAAAAGTTCTGCCTCTTATAAGGTCACCTGCTTTAGTTAAATCTTCTATACCGACATATCCCGCAACAGAGGTTTCCTTCAAAAGAACGATAAACTCATTGCAAAGTGTCGGCAAAACGTTTTTAAACATCTGCGGAATGACTATATAAATCATTGTTTGCAAATAGTTAAAGCCAAGACTTCTACCTGCTTCAAACTGTCCGTTATCAATCGACATAATGCCGCCGCGGAATATTTCAGCTACGTAAGCACCTGAATTAACGCCGAAAGCAATAATCGCAACCATAGTACCGTTTCGTGAAGAAGCGAAAATAATGAAATACATTATAAGCAGCTGAACAACAACAGGCGTTCCACGAATAACGGTAAGATAAATATTAGCAATAGCATTCAAGAAAGAAATAATATACCAACCTATGCCGCCTTTTTTCTTTAAAACCAGCTTGTTTTTATCATATGTAGAACGAATTATCGACAAAACTATACCGATAAAAATACCAATAATGACCGCGAAAAAGGTAATTACCAAGGTCATCATAAGGCCTTCTAAAAGCCATTTCCAACGTTCACCCGTAATAAAGTTAGCGATAAAATCTTCCTTTAACCCCAAAAACCATTCTTTCACGTTAAATCTCCTTAATGTGACTCTTGCGTCAAAAAACACGGGCGGCTGTTTCGCCACCCGTGCGTTTGAAATTAATTATTACTTAATGTACTTATCGATAATCTTATCGATTTCACCGGCATCCTTAAGCTCTTTAAGTGCCTTGTTGATTTTGTCAAGAAGCTCCTTATTGTCTTTAGAAACAGCAATAGCATAATCTTCCTCGGTGTATGCGCCTTCAAGAATCTTAAGACCTTCATTGGAAGCAACAAAAGACTTAGCAGGCTCGTTATCAATAATAACTGCTGTAACCTTGCCGGTCTTCAATGCTTCAATAGCGTCAGCACCGGTCTTGTAACGAATAACGTTCTCCTCGCCAAAGCCCCACTCTGCCGGTTTAGAAGATGAATAAATATCACCTGTGGTATCCTGCTGAACACCAATCTTGATGCCCTCTTTAACACCTGCAGGATTTTCGTCTGCATCAAAGCCGGTATAGAAATCTTCATAAGAAGTATATGTTGAATCAGCCTTTACGATAACAGACTGAATACCGGTTGCGTAAGAATCGGTAAAATCAACATTCTTCTTACGGTCTTCGGTAACAGTAAGACCTGCAATACCTACGTCATACTTGCCTGTCTGAACGCCGGTGATGATTGAGCCAAACTCAATATCAACAATCTCAAGCTCAAGGCCGAGCTTATCTGCAATAAGACCTGCAATCTCAACGTCAATACCTGCAAAATTATTATTGTCGTCTTTGTACTCATAAGGAGGGAAAGCGGCGTTGGTAGCCATAACAAGCTTATCATCATCGCCAGAACCACAACCTACAAAGCAAAGAAGTGACAACATACATGCTAATGCAAGAACAATGCTTAATATCTTTTTCATAAAAATACCTCCTCAGTCTTTCGACTGTATTTTAATAAATAATAACACGCTATGAATAAAATTGCAACACTTTTCAAAATTTTTGTATAAAATTTCATTTGTTAATATATGTTATACGACGAATAAAGCTTAAATTACAACAAAAAATATCAAAAAGAGGTGAAATTTGTTGAGTTTAATACAGTGTGCACTCGACTGCCGACACCAAAAAGACGGTTACTGCTTCTTGGAAAATATCGAAACGCTCAGCAGTATTAACGATATTTGTCCCTACTATAAGTTAAAAAACGTTAGCAATGGCTTCATAGAGGTTTCTGACGCCGACGACCTCTATTGAATCATAATTCGCCTTTAATTGCTTTAAGCAGGAACGCGGAACGATACACTTGGTAAAGCCAAGACGAGCAGCTTCGCTTATTCTCGCCCCTATACGTGAAACCGAACGTACCTCACCCGAAAGACCGATCTCACCTATTGCAACAACACCGTCGGGTGTAGGTTTATCGGTAATGCCCGAAACAAGTGCCAATGCAACAGGTAAATCAGCCGCAGGTTCGTCAAGCTTTAGACCGCCGACAATATTCAAATATGTATCCATACTTGAAAAACGGTATCCAAATCGTTTTTCGAGAACGGCAAGAATTAAATTCAACCGGTTAAAATCAAAACCAGTAGACATACGCCTTGCGTTGCCGTAGCCTGAAGTACAAACAAGACTTTGCACCTCTGCTAAAATAGGTCTTGAACCTTCCATCACGCAGGAAATACAGTTACCCGAAACGTTAGTATTTCTCTCCGAAAGCAACGCCGCCGACGGATTTGCAACCTCGTCAAGACCGGTGTCATTCATCTCAAACACACCGATTTCATTGGTAGAGCCGTAACGGTTTTTGACAGCGCGTAAAATTCTATAAGAATAATTGCGTTCTCCCTCAAAATAAAGCACCGCGTCAACAATATGCTCCATTACCTTAGGACCTGCTATTGCGCCGTCTTTGTTAACGTGACCGACAATTATAACGGGTATATCCAATGCCTTGCCCGTACGCAGCAGAGCGCTCGTGCATTCCCTCACCTGAGTCACACTACCGGGTGACGACTGAATTTCAGCAAAATTCATGGTCTGAATTGAGTCAACCATAACAACATCAGGCTTGTTTGTTTTTATATACTCGCAAACCGCCTCAACATCGGTCTCGGTCATAATATAAAGACTGTCACTGTTTACACAAAGACGTTCCGAACGAAGCTTCAACTGTTTTTGCGATTCCTCACCCGATACATAAAGTACGTTTTTATCCTTACTCAAAGTACCGCAAGCCTGCATTAATAAGGTCGATTTACCGATACCGGGATCACCCGAAAGCAGTACGACCGAGCCCTTAACCAAGCCACCGCCTAAAACGCGGTCAAACTCACCTATTCCAGTTAAATAACGAAGTTCGTCGCCTTTTTCAATCTGTGTTACGGACTTTACCGAGGCAAAAGTACTGGTTTTTACAACCGAAGCAACAGCCGATTTTACCTGCTGAACTATTTCTTCATTCAAAGTGTTCCAAGCGCGGCAACCGGGACACTGCCCCGACCATTTAGGTGCCGAATAACCGCATTCGGAACAAACGTAGGATGTTTTTATCTTACCTGCCATAAAATTACCTTCCGTGAAATTTCAATTATTACTTCTCAATTTTATCACGTTTTTACACTATCTGTCAATGTCATATTCAAGTAAGATTTTCAGCATTTTTATTATTAAGGTAATTTTTTATACCTTCTGAAATAGCCCATGAAATTGCCAACTGATAATTACTGTCTTTCAAGCTTGTAAGGTCGGTAGGATTGCTCAAAAAACCGCACTCAACAATAACCGACGGCACCTTAGAATGATAAAGCAAATATATATCATTTGTTGCCTGTTTTGTAATCCTTTTATTATCCTGCTGAATGCAATTTTTAATGGACGACTGTATATTATCCGCAAGGTCTTTTGAAACGTTATTAGGCGAATAAAACACCTGCGCGCCGTGTGGCTGCGAGGTCGAATATTTGTTCATATGTATACTAATTAAAATAGAGTTTTCATACTTTTCAGTTAGAGCAAGGCGGTTTTTTATATCACTCACCTTTTTTGAACCCAAAGCATCACCTAAGTCCTCGGTTGAAATGTCCTCAGTTCTGACCATAACGGTGTTGTACCCAAAAAAACTTAAAATTGCATTAAGCTTTAATGAAATATCCAAATTAATATCCTTTTCAATAGTGCCGTCAGATGCAACAGCCCCACCATCAAACCCACCGTGGCCTGAGTTAGCCAATACTATACTTTTTTGTTTATCTTGTATATTTTGTCGATTTTTGAGTGGTTAATTTTACTAAATTTTCCACTCATTTTTAATTTCTCTCTTGCCATCCTTTTTGAGCTTTCCAATGAATATTTTACTTATAAATTCATCGGCTATCTCGAATGTAAGAGTGTCAATTTTTCGGTACTTTTCAAGTATCGATTTAGTATCCGTTTTTTCTTCGCCGCCTGATAATACGACAAGCTTTGATTTCAAAATTTCGATGCGTTTTTCTATGTCCCCAGATTCCTTTTGATAGCTTTCTCGGTATTTAGTAAACTCCTCTACGCTGATTACACCGTCTAATTTATCGGTGTACATTTGAGCCATCCGGTTATCGTTCCGCTTTACCTTTTCTTCAAGTTCTGCAATCTGCGACTGCAAGGTTTTAGCGCCGTTCTTTTTCCTTCTTGGTGCATCTAACTTGCCAATCTGCTTCTCATCGTAGTATTTATCAAGCAGCTTGTTGATTTCATCTACTACGATTTGCTCTAACTCATCAAGGCGAATACTGTGCTCGTTATCACAAACTCCGTTAGTGGTTTTACGAGTTCTGCAGGAAAGGTAATTATATCTACCGTCACGCAGCTTATAGCTCATTTTCCACATTGTGTTGCCACACTCGGCACAAAAAACCTTTTTGGCTAGTGAATAACAACTGCCGCTGGGAATCTTTTGACCTCTACCTCGTGATAACCTAATCTCCTGCGCCTTATAAAAGGTTTCTTTAGAAATAATCGGCTCGTGGGTATCTTCAACAATATCCCATTCACTTTGCGGCTTTTTGCGGCGTTTACCCGTTTTGTAGTTTACAACCTCTTGTCTGCCCTGCACCAAAGTACCCGTATATTCAAATCGGCGAAGAATTGCATAAACAGCCGAATCGGACCAGGTTGTCCTAGGCGCATTGTTCTTCTCATAATTGCCGTTATAATACTTAGAGCCAAGCTCCTTTTTGTGAACACAAGGCGGTGGAATCATTTCATCATTTAATATTTTTGCAATGCTTATGTACCCAAGTCCACCGATATATAAATCAAATATCCGCTGAACAGTAGGCGCTGCAACCTCATCAATAATTAAATGATTTTTGTTATCGGGGTCAATTAGATAGCCGTAAGGTGCGAAAGAGCCAACAAACTCGCCGTTTTTCCGCTTAACACTTAAAGTGGCTTTAACGTTGTCCGATAGCTCCTCTAACTGCCATTCATTTACAAGCCCGTTTATTTGACGTGTTTTCTTGTTGCCTTTAACGTTGGTGTCAATGTTATCAACAACTGCAACAAATCGCACACCCCATTCAGGGAACTTTCCGTGAATGAAGTGTTCAATCATCTCCATATCACGAGAAAAACGGGATTGTGTTTTGCAGACAACTATCGTGCATCTGCCTTCTTCGCAGTCTTTTAGCACCTGATTCCAAGCAGGTCTTGAAGCGTCGGCACCACTGTAATCCTCGTCACAGTAAATGCCGTTGATTTGCCATCCTTTCTCGATACAGTAGTTTATTAGCATCGTCTTTTGATTTTGGATACTTTCGCTCTCGTCAGTCTTGTTTTTCTTATCCCTATCCTCTGAAGAAAGGCGAACATAAATATCCGCAATTTCAGTTAGCATTTTCAAAGCACTCCTTCCCACTTAGGTCCTGAGTGCTGCCGTGAAATGCAACACTATTATTATAATCTAATTCGTATAATTTTTCAATATCCATAACACAAAGAGTTCGGATTGCATTATTTATTTTTTCCTTGCGTTCAGCCTCACTAATTTCGGAGAACGCATTAACTACGATATATTCAGTTTTATTTTTCTTCATATAATACGCCCTCCTTATCTAAATAATGTTTATGCTGATTTAAATAATTTAATGTTTTTAGCATTACTAAATTCCTTTCCGACAACCAGAATTTGAGCATTCGCTCGATTGTCGGGAAAGTATTAAGTAATATTATTTTCGAGTTTCAAGAAAACAATAACTTTGACATCAACGAATTGATTAAAAAACGTATTTATGGTATATTTAAGTTACTAAAATCTCTTAACAAGGAGTTGTTATTATGTTTGATGAATATTTTGATTACGGTGATGAAAACGGTGTTTACTTACTATCTGGTAACATTAATATGAATATTGAATTTGCTTTAGCTTCAGTTAAAAGTATTACAAGTGAACCAGAATATGACAAAAAATTATTCTGTAATAGGTTTGTATACTATTTCTTTCATTTACAAAGTCTATTTACAGCTTGTGGGAATATAAATAGCACCTTTTATAACTTTAATTTTTTAAAAGGTGTAGATCCGCAAACAAAAAGATATGACCGTACTTTATATCAAAATCAGAATTCAGATTACCAAAGGTTGCGTGATATTTATCATATAGACAAAGAACATTTCCCTTTGGTTTTCAATAAAGATTTTAGAAACACAATCATTCATAGTGATGAAAGAATTATGGAACACAACGCTAATGTTGGAGATTATAATATTTTAGACCACCATACTCCAGATAGTATTGTTTCAACAATTTTAAACACACCTCATCTTCGCACTTTAGACTTACGAACTATGACATACCATTCCTACAACAAACAAAAATCTCATATATCAGTTAATTTATTGGATTTACAAGATGAGCTAGAAAAAATAAAAATCAATTTAATAAAGTATTCACCATTTAAAAAATAAAGATTATCGTATTCTTTTAATTTCATTCGAATAAGTGTTGTTTACATCATTACGAGAATGTCCCATAGATTCGGAAAGTTCTCGTTCAATTTGTGCATCGGTCATTCTGCCTTCGGATTTGTATCGTTCTTTAGTTTCTTGATAAAACAAATGCCTGAGACTATGCCAATGTATCGATTGTTCTCTTGGTCTTTTGCCCGGGCTTTTGTACTTGGTGCGCTCAGGGTCCATAAATTTCTTTTTATTATTGTTCATCCAGTTATCCAAAGACTTACTTTTCTTTTTAACGCTGTTTGTGTGGTTATCGCAAATAACATAGTCCATAGTGCACTTACCGTTCTTCTGCCCGTATCCCAATACTCGTCTTAAAATGTTCTCCTGCATTTTGGTTTCAACGGGTATGTCTCTCGGTCTGCCGCCCTTAGTGTTGGTAAGATTTAATTGTTTGTATTTAAGCGCATACTCAATTTGATGCACACGGAGAGTTACAAACTCCTCGTGGCGAAGTCCGAAGTATCTATCCATATATGCCTCAATAACCGCATCCATACGGCCCATATCAAGTGCGACTTTGATAAGGTCATCAAACTCATGTGGAAGAATTGATTTATCCTTTATATATAGCTGACGTTTGGCAACAAAAAAGCATTTATTACTTTTCGGCAAATTTCTTTTAGGGTTCATTCGTTGATGCACCCACTTTATGCCGGATAATTCGGTGAGTATATATCCGGGCTTACAGCCGCTGATTTGAAGATGCTCAACATAACTTCGCACATGTCTAACTTCAACATTTCTAAAATTCTGCAATGTGGTATTCTCTCCTAAATACTCACAGAATCTGTTCATTACTGCTTTATAGCGTCTACGTGTTTTAAAGCTGCCTTGATTTGACCTATCAATCACAGGAAGTGTTTGATTAAGCAAATTCTGCTTTTGGTTCTCAGCCTTTCGTTCTTGTTCTTCAGGGGTTAAACTCATAAGTATTACTCCTTTCGTAATATTTCGTGAATTTATAAAAAAACATCTATGTGCTACTCGATGCCCTTCACAAATTTCCGATACTTAAATGTGGATAATGTTTTTATGCCATTTCAAGAAAACATTAACGCATACGAAATTTTCCAAATTTTCGTTCACAGGTTTCAGTGGTCCAAGTTGAAACTGTGTACCAAAATATTTGGACATTAAATATATAAGGAATAAAATTTTCGAGTTTCAAGAAAACATTAACTTTTTGTATGATTTATAAAATCATAGGTTTGTGTATGAAAGTTTGGAAGTTTATAATTTAGTGAATACCTTTTTGGGTTTTAAGAACACGTAATAATTATAAATTCCACGCTCCGTTGATTTTTTGTTGCTAATTTATCTGTGTACGCAGTATAATTAATTTGTTATTATATAGTTACGGTACCGGAAAATTTAGTGAGGTGATTCTTTATGACAATAGGTCAAACCATAAAACTTTATAGAAAAGAGAAAAATTTTACTCAAAGTGAGTTAGCAGAACTCATTGGAGTTTCTACACAAGCAATTTCTAAATGGGAAACTGATTCAGGAATGCCTGATATCTCACAAATCGTTCCTCTTGCACGTGTTCTAGAAATTTCAACCGACAAACTTTTAGGGCACACCGACTCGGCTTTTGAAAAAGAAGTAACGGAAATTCGTCAAAAATTCGGTGGAATCAACTTTATAAGCGATTTAAGTTGTGCTGAAGAGTTATATTTTCTTACTTCTAAATTTTTCAGCAAACATCCCGATGTTTCAGATATTGCCGTTGTTGCATTGGAAACATATATCGAGTTGTTTGCCAAAGGTAAAATAGGCATATCAAAATCCGAGTTCTTGGAAGAATGTGAACGCTACGGAAACAGTATTTTCAGATATGAAACAGTCGCTGACCGTATTTACAAAACTCATTATTTGATGTCAAGAGCCTACGATTTATGCGGAGATAACAAAAAGGCAGAAAGCTATCTGCAAAATTTGCCTTATGTTTTTGGCTTTAGGGATTATTGGGAAGCTGAAATTGCTTTTGCTGATGGTAAGAATGATATTGCACTTGAAAAAGTAAAAAAGAGTTTTGCTCAAATGGCTCGTTTTACTTCTCGTTGTATAAGACTTGCAGGTAGAATTGTTAGAGCAGAAGGCAACCCCGATGCTGATAAAATTAGTCTTGAATTGGATGAATATATGCTAAGACTAATAAATGCATTTTTATCTGGTGGAGACTATTTACCACATCGACAAATCTTTCAGAAAACTTGCCTTTTACCTGGATTGGTTTCTCAAAACATTAAAATGGGTAACCTTGATAAAGCCAAAGAGCATATGCAGGAACTATTGAAAACACGAGACGAGTTTTTTGCGTGCATTGATAATCCAAGTGATAAGCATTGTCTAATGTTTATTGAGGGTGACCTTGATGCATCTTGGAATACTACTAAAGAAAAAATAAACGAACGTGTATCAAGTGCAGAAAAAGCATTAAAGCAAATTTAATGACGAAAATCTTTCATTTTGGTACTTGCTATATGGCATAGTTTTATTGACGAAAATTTTTACTACAGAAAAATTTTGGCTCCCACAGACTGATTCGCAGTCTATGGGAGCCGCTCTATAAATGTATATCATATTTCCCGCACTCATTTCGAAATGAAAGTCATATATCATATCAAAAAGACAGGATAGATTGTTTTATAGGATTATTGCAGATGTAGGTACATCCACATTGTATATCTTTGATTTATCTTGTAAGATTCTGTCAGGAGCATATCGAAAAGTAAATCATCTTTTCATACTAAGCACCGACAGTTAATTTCAAAACGAATTTCGAAAAGATAGTTAATATATCATTTCAAAATGTGTATCATAAATCATCTCAAAATATCATCTCGAAATCTTGTCATCTATCATCTGAAAATGATAGCAAGGCATAGTACGCCCAGGGACTTTTTTACATAAATTTAGGTACGTTTCTTCTATTTTCTTTTACTAACTTTGCGTACTATGCCTTGGCGCCGCTCCCTCGGGCAGGCCCTCGGTCACGTTTCTATCTTCCTTGTTCGAAAGATAGAAACCGGCGCCTCTCAAAATGATAGTCATTATCATATCGAAATGAGTATCATCTTTATCATATATCATTTCGAAAAGATAAGCATACCTTTCAAAAAGAAAGTATTTTTCGAAATGACTCTCAAAATTACAATCATAATTCTTTCAAAACGTAAATCATATTTAGTTGTAATACTGAAGGTCAGCATTATGGGGCAAGCCCAGCGTATACTTAGGTGTGCCTAAGCCTCTAACTTAAGAGAACGCAATACCATATACCGATACAATGGATCGGTCCACCGCTGAATAGTGGTACGGCAAGGATTTTCATTACCGATTAAATCCCAGAAACTTTCGTGCTTGATTTAAGTACTGAAAAATTATCCAAGCAAATATTCTTCAGCCGTGTCTTTCACGGTAGCAACGATGAACCTGCCTGTCATCGCTCAGGTGTGCTGCCACAGATTTTTAGTTAATAACTTAAAACTCAAATCTGCTACTCAACCTACAACATTTCGACAGCCGTGCAAGTTGGACCTTTTCAGGTACACTTCATCATCTCTCGACAAACCTTTGTCGAAGATACCTTTACTTCCCTTGCTAATGGTGTGTCATTTCTTTGTACACCCAATAAATTTGAAAAACTCCTTCTCAAAATTTTAAGATGACACTTAAATTCTAAGAAAGAGTTTTTTGAGTTTCAAGAAAACATTAAATCATAACAATAATATTTTATTTTTTCTTCTTTATAAAGATTATAGCTATAATTACGCCTGCAATA
>JAZRNK010000124.1:0-1673 GCA_045648145.1 Acutalibacteraceae bacterium
AAGATCAGAAATGTTATCGAAGGTTCTGTTATTGAAAGAACTTTCAACCCTACTGAAAAATTCCCCACCGCTTTTGTAGAGCGTAAGGATATGGAATATTCATATAGTGATGGCGGCATTTATTACTTTATGGATGCCGAAACTTATGAGCTTGTTCCTGTAAGTGAAGATGAGCTTAGTGACAACTTCAAGTTCGTTAAGGAAAATATGATATGTAAGGTGCTTTCATACAAGGGTAAGGTTTTCGGCGTAGAGCCGCCTACATTTGTTGAACTTGCAGTTACCCAGACCGACCCCGGCTTTGCAGGCAACACCGCTACTAACGCTACCAAGCCCGCGACCTTAGAAACAGGTTGTGAAATTCGCGTTCCTCTCTTTATCAATGAGGGCGATATGATTCGTATCGACACCAGAACCGGCGAATATATGGAGCGTGCATAATTTTACCGCATTTTGCAATAATTATTTTAGAGCTTAAAGCCGTACAAACGGCAGAAGGAGATAAATCATGACAATTTCTGAAAAAGTTGCATACATTAAAGGCCTTGCAGATAACGCAGGTTTTGACTCAAACGACGAGAAGGATAAGGTTCTTAAAGCAATTATTGATGCTTTAGAGGATATTGCCGCTTCAATCGGCGAAATCAACGAACAACTCGATGCTGTTGATGAAGACCTTGCTACTCTTGAGGAGGACTTCTACGAGGATGACGAGTATGATGACGATTTTGACGATGACGACGATTTCTGCTACGAAGTAGAGTGCCCTGCTTGCCATGATGTTATTTATCTTGATGATGAGATGATCGACGAAGGCGGAATTAATTGCCCTAACTGCGGTCAGGAACTTGAATTCGATTTCAGCTGCGACGAATGCGGCGGCTGTTCCGAAGAGGAATAATTTCTAAAAATTGGGCATCCGCAAATGCGGGTGCCTTTTTTGTGAGGTGAAACCGTTGCCAATTACTAAAGCTTGTTTGGAGTATACAACCGTTGAAAATTCAGCTCGTCATATAGCGGCTATTATTGTCTGCGGCGGCAATTCTTCAAGGATGGACGGTATTGATAAGATTTTTCAAGAAATAGGGAGTATGCCCGTGGCGGCAAAAACCATTTCGGTTTTTGAAAACAATGATAATATTGACAACATAATTGTTGTTGTAAAGCAGGAAAATATCCTTAAAATGCAGCAGTTATGTGACCGCTTTGGGTTTAAAAAGGTAACCGATATAGTGGCAGGTGGCAACAACAGACAACAGTCGGTTGCTAATGGCTTTAAAATGCTTGACGACAAGACTGATTTTGTGCTTATACATGATGGTGCCCGTCCGTTTGTTTCAAAGCAATGTGTTGACCGTGTTATAAACGGCACTGTTATGTATTCTGCCGTTACCTGCGCCGTCAAGTGCAAGGATACCGTTAAGGTGGTACGGTCTGACGGTATGGTTACCGCCACACCTGATAGAAACACCTTGGTTTCGGTACAAACTCCGCAGGGCTTTGCATATAGCGTATATAAAAAAGCATTGGAAAAAGCGGAACAGTTAGACGTCTTTACTGACGACTGCTCTTTGGTCGAGTCGATGGGCTATCCGGTTTATATTGTCGACGGTGAGTATGAGAATATAAAAATAACAACACCGGACGACCTTGAATATGCCAAAATTTTAATC
>JAZRNK010000125.1:0-4844 GCA_045648145.1 Acutalibacteraceae bacterium
GGCTATCTTAAAGGCATTAACTTTGTCTATATGGGCGATGCCAGATTTAACATGGGTAATTCTTTAATGGTTGGTTGCGCAAAGATGGGTATGAATTTTACTGCCTGCTGTCCTAAAAAGTATTTTCCCGACAAAGCGCTTATAAGTGAGTGTGAGAAAATTGCCGCTAAAACAGGCGCGACACTCAAGTTCTGTGAGGATACTGACGAGGCTGTTAAGAATGCCAACGTTATTTATACTGATGTTTGGGTATCAATGGGAGAGCCTTTAAGCATTTGGGAGGAAAGGGTTGCCGAGCTTTCGCACTATCAGGTTAATATGGAGCTTATGAATAAAGCGGCAGATAATGCTGTGTTTATGCATTGTTTACCTGCTTTCCATGACAATAAAACTGCTATTGGTAAAGAAATGTGCGAACGCTTTAATCGTGACGCTATGGAGGTTACAAACGAGGTTTTTGAGAGCAAAAAATCCATAGTTTTTAAAGAGGCTGAAAACCGTATGCACACAATTAAAGCAGTTATGGCTGCAACGTTGTAATTTTGTCGAAATTTTAGGAAAAATATTGTGCCATTATCTTGACGAAATTCTAATAATTTGGTATACTTATCTCACAATTTAAAAAGTTCCTTGTAACTGACGGATAATTGCGGAGCACCGCAAGGGAACAAGGAGTTTAAGTGATTATTTAGCCGACCGTCTGGGCGCACTTGACTGTAAACAAGTTAAGTGCGCTTTTGCATTTATTTATAGTGACGGGTTGGAATCCCGTCATATTAAGGAGGAAATGTAATGCGAAAAATAGGTATTTTAATGGGTAGCGACAGTGATTTGCCGGTAGTACAAAAAGCGGTGGATACTCTTAAAGAATTCCAAGTGCCGTATGAGGTGCACGTATATTCTGCCCACAGAACACCTGCTGAGGCGGGTGATTTTGCGCGCAACGCCAGAAACAATGGTTTTGGCGCTATTATTGCTGCGGCAGGTATGGCTGCACATCTCGCAGGGGCTATTGCAGCTAATACAACCTTGCCGGTTGTCGGCATTCCAATAAACTGTGGTAAATTAGACGGTGTTGATGCTCTGCTTTCAACCGTTCAGATGCCTTCGGGTATACCGGTGGCGACGGTTGCTATTGACGGGGCTGTCAATGCCGCTTTATTGTGTATTGAGATGTTGAGCATTTATGATGATGACCTTGCTAAAAAGCTTGAGGACAAGCGCGTAAAGGATGCTCAAAAGGTGCTGGAGAAAAATTTGAACGTTGAAAAACAGTTCAATTTTTAATTGTTTTTGTCAAAAATTGAGAAATTTTAATAAATTAAGGAGATTTTACTATGGAAAAGAAGCTTGTTTACAGAGGAAAAACTAAGGATGTTTTCGCACTTGATAACGGAAACTATTTGCTCAAATTTAAGGACGACTGTACCGGTAAAGACGGTGTTTTTGATCCGGGCGAGAATTCGGTAGGTCTTACTATTGACGGTGTTGGTGACGTTAACCTTCGTATGTCAATTTATTTCTTTGAGAAAATTAATGCTGCAGGTATTAAGACTCACTACGTTAGTGCTAATCTTGACGATACAACCATGGAGGTTTTACCTGCTAAGGTTTTTGGTAAAGGTCTTGAGGTTATTTGCCGTTATAAAGCAGTTGGTAGCTTCTACCGTCGCTACAGCGATTATATTGAAGAGGGTGCAGACCTTCCTGCTTACGTTGAAACAACCTTCAAAAATGACGCTAAGGGTGACCCGCTTGTTACTAAAGATGGTCTTGTTGATCTTGGTGTTATGACTGCAAAGCAGTATGACGATATTAAGAAAATGACACAAGATATTACCAAGATTGTTGCCGATGACCTTAAAAGTAAGGGGCTCGATATGTATGATATTAAGTTTGAGTTCGGTTACGACGCTAATGGCGATGTTATGTTGATTGATGAAATCGCTTCGGGTAATATGCGTGTTTATAAAAATGGCGAATACATTGACCCGATGACATTGTCAAAGCTTTTCTTTGCATAATATTTATGCGTTTTGTAGCAATCAAAGGAGATTTATTTTAAATGGGCGGTTTTTTCGGTGTTGTTAGTAAGAGAGATGCAATTTCGGACGTTTTTTTTGGAACTGACTACCATTCACATTTAGGTACCCGTCGCGGAGGTATTGCGGCATTTGACAGTAAAATCGGTCTTCAAAGAGAAATTCATAATATTGAGAATTCTCCTTTTAGAACAAAGTTTGAAGATATTGCCGATGAAATGTTTGGAAATTCGGCAATTGGTTGCATAAGTGATTTTGACCCACAGCCGTTGCTTATTCGTTCTAATATTGGAACCTATGCTATTTGTATTGTCGGTTTGGTTAATAACGCGGAGGATATTATTGAAAAATATTTGTCTTCGACCGGTGACCATTTTGATGCAATGACGGGCGGTAAGGTTAACACGACCGAACTGGTTGCGGCGCTTATCAACCAAAAGAATAATTTTACTGACGGTATTAAATTTGCTCAAGAAACGATTCAGGGCACTGCCTCGATATTAATTTTAAAAAACGACGGCTCAATTATTGCCGCTCGTGACAAGATGGGTAGAATTCCTGTTTTGATTGGTAAGGATGAGGACGGGTATTGTGTATCGTTTGAGTCGTTTGCCTATCAAAAATTAGGATATGAGGATGTTAAGGAATTAGGTCCCGGGGAGATTGTTGAACTTACAAAGGATAGCTTAACCGTACTAAGAGAACCAGGCAAGGAAATGAAAATTTGTTCGTTCCTTTGGAGTTATTACGGATATCCTACTTCTTGCTATGAGGGTGTTAACGTTGAGATTATGCGTTACCGTAACGGTAGCATAATGGCGCAGAATGATAAGAAGGCCAACGTAGCTGAGAACATTGATTACGTTGGTGGAGTTCCAGATTCGGGCACACCTCATGCTATTGGTTATGCTAATGAGAGTGGTAAGCATTTTGCCCGCGCATTTATAAAATATACACCTACCTGGTCGAGAAGCTTTACTTCTCCAAAACAGCAGGATCGCAATAAAATTGCAAAAATGAAGCAAATTCCGATACATGACCTTATAAAAGACAAAAACCTTTTGTTCGTTGACGACTCGATAGTCAGGGGAACACAGCTTAAAGAAACGGTTGATTTTCTGTATTCGAATGGTGCTAAATCGGTACACATGAGGTCGGCCTGCCCGCCTATAATGTATAGCTGTAAATATCTTAATTTCTCCCGTGCAACCGATTCTATGGAGTTGATTGCCCGTCGTGTAATTTTGGAGCTTGAGGGTGAGGATGGCTTTAAGTATATTGATGAGTACAGTGATGGTAATACAGAACGCGGTAAAAACTTGCGTAAAACAATAGCTGAAAAATTCAATTTTGCCTCGCTTGAGTTCCAGTCGTTAGAGGGTGTAATTAAGGCAATCGGTTTAGAGCCGTGTAAGCTTTGCACTTACTGTTGGAACGGTAAAGAATAACAAAGAAAAGGAATTTTATTATGAATAACTCACAATCGAAATCATACGCCGATGCAGGTGTTGATATTACTGCAGGATATAAGGCAGTTGAACTTATGAAAAAGCATATTGCCAGAACACGTAATGAGGGCTGTCTTGATGACGTAGGCGGCTTCGGCGGTTGCTTTGGACTGCCCGTTTCAAATATGGAAGAGCCTGTTTTGGTAAGCGGCACAGACGGTTGCGGAACTAAGGTTAAGCTTGCAATACTTATGGATAAGCACGATACAATAGGCATTGTTGCTGTTGCAATGTGTGTTAACGATATTATTTGTTGCGGTGCAAAGCCGTTGTTCTTCCTTGACTATATCGCTTGTGGCAAAAACATTCCGGAAAAAATTGCTGAAATTGTAAGCGGTGTTGCAGAAGGCTGCGTTCAGTCGGGCGCTGCTCTTATCGGTGGCGAAACCGCAGAGCATCCCGGTATGATGCCTGTTGACGATTATGACCTTGCAGGCTTTGCAGTTGGTGTTGTTGATAAAAAGAAAATTCTTGATAACAAAACCATGGAAGAAGGCGACGTTGTTATTGCTTTGCCTTCAACCGGTGTTCATTCTAACGGATTTTCTTTGGTTCGTAAGGTTTTCGACGTTGAGAACTGCGACCTCAATAAAACCTATGACGAATTAGGTGGCAAGTCTTTAGGTGAGACACTTTTGACACCTACAAGAATTTACGTTAAACCTATTCTTGCACTTTTAGACAACGTTAAGGTTCGCGCTATTTCTCATATTACCGGCGGCGGTTTTTATGAGAACATTCCGAGAAGTATTCCCGACGGCTTTGGCGCTGAAATTATTAAAAAGGATATTCGTGTTCTTCCTATTTTTGATTTGTTGCAGAAAACAGGTAATATCCCGGAACGTGATATGTTTAATACCTATAATATGGGTGTTGGTATGAGCGTTGTTGTTGCTGCAGCTGATGCTGACAAGGCTTTGGAAGTGCTTAAGGCTAACGGTGAGGACGCATATGTCATAGGAAAGATTGTTAAATCTGATACTAAAATTACAATTATTTAAGGTGTTATGATGAGTATTAAAAACATAGCAGTTTTAGTTTCGGGTGGGGGAACCAACTTACAGGCGCTTATTGATGCTGAAAATAGCGGAATTATAAATTCTGGAAAAATCAGTCTTGTTGTGTCTAACAACCCTGACGCTTACGCTTTAACAAGAGCCGAAAAGGCCAAAATAAAAACGGTTGTTTGCAACAAAAAAGAGTTAGGTGACTCGTTTGAAACCAAATTGATTGAAGTTTTGGAGGATAACAAAACGGATATTATTGTTTTGGCAGGTTTTATGTGTATTTTAAG
>JAZRNK010000126.1:0-7838 GCA_045648145.1 Acutalibacteraceae bacterium
TAAAACAAGGCGCTCCATTGCTATTCTTCCGCGGCTTTTTTGCTCAAATAAACTATAATTTATCTTAGCATAATCGGCGCCCAAATTAATAAGCTCCGCCGCAATAATATGAGTGTCTGCCGTTGTATTTGAAAACTTAAAACAACCCGTATCGGTGACAAGTCCCGTATAAAGGCAGTTTGCCGTGTGCTGTGTTATGTTAACCGGTAATTCACGCACTATACGGTAAATACACTCACACGCTGCGGCTGCTTTTGCATCACAATAAATATGCTTTGCATACTGCTTATTTGTGTCGTGATGGTCAATACAAAGCTCTATTTTTCCTTCATATGCTTCCTTTAAACCACCCAAAAGCTTTTCATCAGCAACGTCAACGGCAACCACTGTTTGCGGCTCAAACTCCTCACACGGTAAGGTTAAATACTGAAACTTTGCAGGAATTTCATCGGCACAAATAACGTTTGCCTTTTTGCCCATTTCTCTTAAGGCGCTACACAAAGCAAAGCCCGAGCCCAAGGTATCACCGTCGGGCGAAGCGTGTGTCAAAATGATATAATTATCTCTTTGCTCTAAAAACCTCGCAACCTCGGCAGCGTTCACCTGTTTGCTCATTTTTTGGCCTCCTCAAACGAGTCAATTATTCTTGAAATATGAGCACTATGTTCGATAGAATTATCGGCAATAAATTTTAATTCAGGCGTTTTGCGGAGCTTGAGCCTAAGTCCAAGCTCCCTTCTTAAAAAACCTGCGGCACTTTTTAAGCCTTTGACGCTTTCAACCGTTTTGTCAAAACCTTCAATCGCACTGACGTAAACAGTGGCATAAGAAAGGTCGGCAGACAAGTCAATCTTAACTATACTGAGCAATTTGCTGACTCTTGGGTCCTTAAGCTCTCTGAAAAGGTCAGAAAGCTCCCTTTGAATGTCAGCAGTTGCTCTTCCAATTTTAAAACTTGGCATTTTATGAATCCCTTTGTTTAAATAATATTGTTTTTATTATCTGCAATATCAGTCACGATACTCTTCCATAAAGAAGGCTTCGAAAATATCTCCTTCTTTAATGTCACCAAATTTTTCAAGACCAACACCACATTCGTAGCCTTCGGCGACTTCTTTAACGTCATCCTTAAAGCGACGAAGTGAACTAATTTCGTCCTCAGCAACAACAATACCGTCACGAACAACGCGAACCTTGGCATCACGGGTGATTTTACCGTGTTTAACGTAACAACCGGCAATAACGCCGATACCCGAAACCTTATAGGTCTGACGAACCTCCAGCTCGCCGAGGGTTGCCTCGCGATATTTAGGTGCAAGCATACCCTTCATAGCTGCCGTGATTTCATCAATACAGTCATAAATAACTCTGTAAAGACGCATTTCAACGTTATCGCGCTCGGCAATTTCCTTGGCAACGGGGTCAGGCCTTACGTTAAAGCCGACGATAATTGCGCCCGAAGTTGCAGCCAAAGTAACATCAGACTCGTTAATTGCGCCTGCGCCACCATGAATAACGTTAACACGAACCTCATCGTTAGAAAGCTTAACAAGGCTTTCCTTAACAGCTTCAACCGAGCCCTGAACGTCAGCCTTAACGATAACGTTAAGGTCTTTAACCTCGCCCTGCTCAAGCTGACTGAACAAATTATCAAGCGTAACCTTCTGAGTTGCGTTAAATACTTCTTCCTTGGCCTTCTGTTTACGCTGTTCAACGAGCTGACGAGCCAAACGCTCATCCGAAACGGCATCAAAGCTATCACCTGCGCTGGGGACCTCGTCAAGACCAGTAATCTCAACCGGAACAGAAGGACCTGCCTCTTTCAACGACCTGCCATTTTCGTCAAGCATAACTCTTACACGGCCAACCGTTGTACCTGCAACAATAATATCGCCCGAACGCAATGTACCATTCTGAACGAGCAAGGTTGCAACAGGGCCACGACCCTTATCAAGACGAGCCTCGATAACAACGCCCTTACCTTTACGGTCGGGGTTGGCCTTAAGCTCCTGCATTTCGGCAACCAACAATACGTTAGCAAGCAAATCGTCAATGCCTTGATGAGTTTTAGCCGAAATAGGAACACAAATAACGTCACCGCCCCATTCTTCAGGAACAAGGCCATGCTCGGTAAGCTGTTGCTTAATTCTGTCGGGATTAGCCTCAGGCTTATCCATTTTATTAATAGCAACTATTATCTGTACCTTGGCTGCTTTTGCGTGGTTAATAGCCTCAATAGTCTGAGGCATAATACCGTCGTCTGCGGCAACAACAAGGATTGCAATATCGGTAGCCATAGCACCACGCTGACGCATTGATGTAAATGCGGCGTGACCGGGAGTATCAAGGAAGGTAATCTCGTTACCCTCGTGATTTACACGGTAAGCACCGATGTGCTGTGTAATACCGCCTGCTTCGCCCTCGGTAACCTTTGCGTTACGGATAGCATCAAGCAAAGAGGTTTTACCGTGGTCAACGTGGCCCATAACAACGACAATCGGGTTTCTGGGCTTCAAGGTCTCCTCGGTATCCTCCGAAATGTCCATAATACGCTCTTCAATAGTAACTACAACTGCTTTTTCTACCTTGCAGCCCATTTCAGTTGCAACAATTTCAGCAGTATCATAGTCAATAGTCTGATTAACGGTTGCCAACATTCCAAGCTTCATCAGCTGCTTAACAACATCCGAAGCCGTCTTTTTCATGGCTGCGGCAAGCTCGCCAACCGTAATCTCCTCACCGATAGTAACGGTGATAGGAGTCTTTTTAATCTTTTCAAGCTGAATTCTGCGAAGCTTATCTGCCTCGGTTTCACGCTTGGCACTCTGCGGACGGCGATAGTCCTGTGATTTCTGCTTGATTTTCTGCTTACGCTGCATGTTGTCACCACGCATAGCGTTAGCAGGGGCAATGTTCTCATATCGCTCGTTGTACTTATCAATATTAATATTAGAAGCTCTCGTATCAACCTTGCGGATTTCAACCGGTCCTCGATTGGGAGCCTCACCCTTTTTCTCCTTTTTAGGACGGGGAGGGATATTTATAGGCTCGGACACCGGCTTTGCCTCGCTCTCCTTTTTGGGAGCCTCTGCCTTTTTAGGCTCGGCAGGTTTAGCAGGCGCCTTTTTGGCCTCGGGCTTTTCAACTTCCTTTTTCGGCTCGGCTTTAGGCGGATTTTTCTTGGCCTCTTCAGCAGCCTGAGCAGCCTTTAGTTGTTCTAAAATAGCCATCTGCTCGGCAAACTTACGATCCTTTTCTGCCTGACGCTCCTTAGCTCTTTCTTCTCTAGCCCTTTCACCTGCGGCAAAATATTCATCAAAATTTTTGACCTCATTCTGTTTTGTAACGTAATCAAAAATAAGGTCTAACTCGGTATCCTCTAAAGAGGTCTGACTTTTCTTGTCAACTCCGAGTTTATCATGCAACAATGCTATAATGTCTTTACTTGAGATGTTGAAATCCTTTGACACCTCGTGTATTTTGTACTTTATCAGCATATGGTATCCTCCTTATAAATCATAATGTGACAACGGTTATTTGGATGCATTATTTTCAAGAGCTTTAAGTATCGCCGTGGCAAAGCCTTCATCGTTTACCGAAACAATACCCGCCTTAATACCGATAGCGTGCGACAGTTGGTCTAAAGTATTAGGGATTTTTACAACCGTTACTTTTCCGTTTGCAAAATAAGATATTTCCTTAAATGATTTGTCCGAAATATCACTTGCCGCAACTATCAGCTTGGATTTTCCGCTCAAAACACATTCCTTTGACGAAGCAAAGCCTATCGCCAACCTTCCTGCTTTTCGCGCAAAGCCAAGTCTTGAAAGAATAGGGTCGTTACTCATTTGCACCAAACTCTCTTAAAATCTGTTGGGTTATTTCCTCCGGAATTTTCATTGAAAAGGACTTCTCTAATTTTTTCATTTTAACTGCCTTTTTATAGCACTCCTCGTTATAGCAAATATAAGCGCCACGGCCGTTTGCCTTACCCGAACGGTCAAGTATAATATTGCCATCCGGTGTTTTGACAATTCTTACAAGTGTGTTTTTCGGCTTCATTTCTGCGCAACCGATACACTGTCTTTGCGGTTGTCCCTTCTTCATAAAATTCCCTCCTGACAGATTTTTATTTAAATATCGTCGTCACCCTCGCCGTAAAATCCGCTTTCGGGGTGAATATCAATCTTCCAGCCTGTGAGTCTTGCGGCAAGGCGAACGTTCTGTCCCTTGTTACCGATAGCAAGTGACAACTGTGAATCGGGCACTGTTACACGGCAAGCCTTGGGATTCTCACTCTGAATTTCAACCGACAAAACCTTTGCCGGTGACAAAGCCTCTGAAATGAAGGCTACGGGGTCGTCCGAATACTTAACGATGTCAATCTTTTCGCCGCCAAGCTCTTCAACTATTGTGTTTACACGGGCGCCTCTTTGACCGATACAAGCACCAACCGCATCAACCTCAGGGTTAGCCGACCAAACAGCCATCTTAGTACGTGAGCCTGCCTGACGGGAAACAGCCTTAATTTCAATAGTACCGTCATAAATTTCGGGTACCTCGGTTTCAAACAAGCGTTTTACAAGACCGGGATGTGTTCTGGAAATCATTGCGTTAGGACCTCTCTCGTCGTTCTTAACGTCAACGATAAACACTTTAATATGGTCGCCCTCGTGAAGCACCTCGTCCGGTACCTGCTCTGCCTTAGGCAAGGTAACTACGCCACGGCCAATGGTGATGGTAGCATTACCTGTTTTGGGGTCAATTCTTTGAACAACGGCAGTAACAAGCTCTTTGTTACGACTCTGGAATTCCTCATAAGTCTGGCCTCTTTCAGCTTCCTTAACACCCTGACGAATAACGTGTTTTGCATTTTGAGCTACAATTCTGCCGAACTTTCTTGTTTCAAGCGGAATGTCTACAAACTCACCAACAGTAGCGTTTTTATCGTATTTAAGCGCATCCTCGAGTAACATTTGAGTATATTCATCCTCAATTTCAGTTACAACGGTCTTACGAACATAAACCTTAAATACTCTCTTTTCAATGTCCATCTCACAGAAAACAACGTCTCTGCCGCCGTAATCCTTTTTAGCGGCAACGATAATTGCACTCTTAATTTTATCTGCAAGATAGCCCTGCGGTATGCCGCTCTCCTGCGACATTAACTCAAGCGCATCAAAAATTTCTGCGGTATTGTCTACAACTGTTTCTTTTACTTTTCTAGCCATTTTCCAATTTACCTCCAAATATATTAAATCTCTAAATCGCAAACACGAACATTAACAATTTCATTCTTTGCAAAGTACATTTCTTCGCCGTCACACAGCAGGTTGACACCCTTATCATATGAAAGAAGTTTGCCTGAAAATTCTTTCATTCCGTCACGTGGACGAATAAGCTTTACTTTAACCTGTTGGCCTGTGTATTTTTCAAAATGATGCGGCTCTGACAATTCCCTTTCAAGACCGGGTGAGCAAACCTCAAGATAATACGAAACGTTTATTGGATCTGCATCATCAATAATAGGATCTATAAGCCTTGAAACGTCTGTGCAGTCGTTAATATCAACGCCTGCTTCCTTATCAATAAAAACCCTCAGATACCAAGAAGCGCCGTCTTTCTGAAACTTAACGTCCCATAAAGTCAGTCCCAAGGATTCGATAGGCTCTTTGACAAGGTCAATTACCTTCATAACGGTAGGTGACTGTGCCAAATAAACTCCTCCCAAATGAAAATTTGTCTTAACAAAAAGTAAAGAGCGGGTTGCCCCACTCCTTACTCTCAAAATCTACTTCGTTACTATATCATATATTGACCATTTTGTCAAGTATTATCACTTTTTTGCACTCAAATTTGCTGTAAATACTCGACAATATCCGAAAACAAATCGGTTTTGCTGTCCTTCTTTAAATATAAAGGATGATGCGGATGACCTTTAGCCTTTGACCTTGCACCCGAGGTGTACCACACGGCACCGTATTCCCTGCCACATTTCACCATATCCAACACACAATTCTTCAAATACGGACGTTTTTCTATCAAGGTACCCCAAGCCGCCCAAATCGCCGGCTTATGCTCCTCATCGTAAAGCGAAAGAATGTATCGAAAAGCCTTTATATTTTCCGAATGTAAAAACGAATTCGGCTCTTTATCCATATCATCAGGGTTAGTAGCCCTTTGCGGATAAACATTAAACATTATAAAAGAATCGTACCCATTAAAATGTGCTATCCTCTCGACACTTTTTAAAGTATTGTCAAGGTCGTCGGGAACGGCGGTTGAGGGATTAATTCCAATACATATAAGAGGATTTTTGCCCCTTGTACCAAGTATGTAACGGTATTCCGAATAATGACACGGCAAATACATCCATTTGTTTATATCATATTCGTGAGCAACCGTTTTTTCCTCTTCTAAAGCCTGCTCAAAAGATAAAAGTTCTATTTCTTCAAGTTTTTTCGAAGGAATATGCAAAACTCTCACCCCCCATATTGACCAAAGCCTAATTATTCAATACCCTTACCGCAGCAGCGCTTATATTTAAGACCGCTTCCACAAGGACATAAAGCATTTTTACTAACGGCACCTTTTCCTCTGACGGTTATATTTTTAGGCCCTGTCGATTCCTCGGTCGCAACCTTCTCACGCTTTATATTTTCCTTAACGGTTTCAATTTTACAGCCTAAAATCATTTTGGTGGTGTCCTCTCTAACTGCATCCGTCATCGCAGTAAACATATCGTAGCTTTCGTTACGGTAAGCAACTATCGGGTCGTGCTGACCGTAGGCACGTAAGCCGATACCCTGACGCAAATCATCCATTGCGTCAATATGGTCCATCCAATGTATATCAACGCTTCGAAGCAGTGCCGCACGCTCAATTTCACGCATACGGTCACCCAAAATCTCTTCCTTTTCGGCACAGTTAGCCTCTGCTTTTTCTGTTAACAGAGCAATTATATCCTCTTTAGTTATCTGGTCAAGCTCACGAACAGAATACATCAGTTCTGTATCGCCTATCAACCAACCTCGGAAATAATTGCGAAGACCGTCCATGTTCCAATCGTCAGCAATTTCGCCCTGCAAATAAAGTTCAACATTATTAGTAATAGTATCAACTATCATCTTGTGAACGGTTTCCTTAATGTCCTCGCCATCAAGCACGCGGTTACGCTGATTATATATAAGCTCACGCTGCTTATTCATGACGTCATCATAATCAAGAACGTGCTTTCGAGCGGCAAAGTTACGTGACTCTATTCTCTTTTGAGAATCCTCAATAGTACGGGCAAACATTTTGTATTCAATCGGCATATTCTCGTCAATTTTCATGGTTTCGAGAATATTATAGGCCCTATCACCACCGAAAAGGCGCATTAAATCATCCTCAAATGAAACGTAGAAACGGCTTGCACCGGGGTCGCCTTGACGACCTGCTCGACCACGCAGCTGATTGTCAATTCGTCTTGATTCGTGACGCTCGGTACCGATAATAAACAAACCGCCTGCCTCACGAACCTTCTTGGCTTCGGGCTCAATTTCAGCCTTATATTTCTCATAAAAGCTACGATATTCCTCACGTGCCTTTAAAATTTCGGCATCATCCGTTTCAGCATAGCCCGTAGCCGCCGAAATCAGCTCATCGGTATAACCAAGCTTTCTCAATTCGGATTTTGCTAAATATTCGGCGTTACCACCAAGCATAATATCGGTACCACGACCCGCCATATTTGTAGCAATCGTAACCGCACCGAATTTGCCTGCCTGAGCAATAATCTCGGCCTCTTTATCGTGATATTTGGCATTCAAAACGTTGTGCTTAATACCACGTTTTTT
>JAZRNK010000127.1:0-1897 GCA_045648145.1 Acutalibacteraceae bacterium
CCCAATCCTCTCGAATAATAAATTGTCCTTTATATGCGGAAAAATAATTTGATTCTAAAGCTTTTTGTTCATCTGAATTGTTCCAATCAAAATTTTCTATATCTTTGGCAATGTTTTTGACTACTTTAATGGCTGGTTGCACTATTTCATCATTAACCCAATTTTTCACAGAATTATATGTTTCTTTAGCCTTATACCATAGGCTAGACAAAAACCCTTCAAGACCAAACGGGTCGACGAAAGACACAGGGTTGCCGTTGGCGTAGGCGTAGCGGTTGAGGGTTATGGCGTTGGAAATTTCACCGGGGACAATATCGGCATTGACAAATCGACGCATTTCAGGGCTGTAGTACCTTGCACGCATGTAGATAAGACCGTTCTTGTCGGTCACTACACCGTCACGTCCGTTGTAGCCGAAGATAATAAAGCTATCACCAGTATGCTCGGTCATTCTACCGTAAGTATCATACTTAAAGGTGTCGATTATATTGCCTATCATAAGTATAACAGATTTTGGTATTATCTGCAAGATGTTTTGATATACAAAAAAGCGGTTGGGTTTTACCCCACCCGCCCTTTTTTATAAAGGAGTCGATAAAATTATGGAAAACAATTTTGAAAAGATAAACAAACTTGTTTGTCTTAATTAGGAGATAAGAGAACCGTACCATGTGTTCTTTGTTCTTATGCTTTTTATTAATTATACTCACTTATTATTTATTAAGCATTTTCTTCTCGTATATTGTAGCAATCACTTGAAAGATATTTGTTGGTGCAGAGCCTATAATTATTAATGCAACTAAATGCACTAAAACAAACGATTTTATGTTGTACCATTCATAAAAATAAACACAAGCGAACCATGGTATAAACAAAATAGAAATAAGAAGAATGACTTTTTTTGCAAAATAAATATACTGATACTCACCGTTTTTCTTTTTCAAAGAAAATACTATAATTCTATTTAAAAGGCTCATATCTCGTAAACTTAAATCATTACAATCTATTTCAAAGTTTTTTCGAGAAGAATTCCATTTTATTCTAGACATTTCATGCCATAACTTAAGATATGCTGATAAAATTAATAAAAAAAACATTTTCATTATTTACACCTTCTAAAATCCTCATAAATCTCTTCAGTGACAACACTATTCAAATCTCCTTGAAGTGTTTTAAGTGTATAATCTATAAAGTCATTTTTAATTGAATTACGAAATATTTTATTTAACGGATATAATGAATGTTTTCCATACATCAATCCATCATCAGCACCAATAGCACCAGTTCCTACAGCAAAAGCAACATCCAAGGCATCAGTTGAATTTATTTTTCCATCATCTACATAATCTTCTAAATAAGTTTCACCAACATTAATGCCAACATTACCTATTGCCACCGCAGTTGCCGATGCTCCACTTGCTCCTAATGCGCCAGACGCAGCACCGGAAATGGTTCCAACTAGCATACCATTAATAGCACCATCAATTCCACCAGTTGCATAACCAGCTGCTGCACCAACAGTTCCACCGACTGCAGAACCAACCAAAGCACCGCCAGCAATTACCGCTGTTGCAGTTCCCGCAGTAGCCACCGTAACAACTGCCAAAGTCGTTACAACTGCAACAGTTGCCGCAACTTTAATAATATTATCTGAATTCTTTTTGACCCATTTAGCAGCTGATTTAAAAGCACTCTTTAAACTCCAAAGACCGAACGGGTCGACGAAAGACACAGGGTTGCCGTTGGCGTAGGCGTAGCGGTTGAGGGTTATGGCGTTGGAAATTTCACCGGGGACAATATCGGCATTGACAAATCGACGCATTTCAGGACTGTAGTACCTTGCACGCATGTAGATAAGACCGTTCTTGTCGGTCACTACACCGTCACGACCATTGTA
>JAZRNK010000128.1:0-1991 GCA_045648145.1 Acutalibacteraceae bacterium
TGCGCTTTTCGGCGTCAATTTCGACACGTCCGAAATAGGCGATAGCCTTACCGTTATTATCAACGCTTTGTTTACTCTGTTGGCTGTTTTGGGTGTCGTCAACGACCCCACCACCGTCGGTCTGTCCGACTCGTCACGCGCTTTGTCCTACGTCAGTCAGGCAAGGGATAGCGAGGAAGAATAAATGGACTCGAGCATAATAGGTGCGCTTATTACGGCATCGTTTGCTCTGTTCGGTACTCTTTTAAGCAACTTTTTAACCCATAATTCGACCAAGAAGAGCATCGACTCAAAAATGGATGCCAAGATAGCGGTGATAGAGGCGAAAATCGATAATTTGGAGAAAAAACAGCAGCTGCACAACAACCTCATAGAGCGGATGGCCAGCGTCGAGCAGGGGTGCAAAAGCGCCCACAAGCGTTTAGACGAAATCCACGACGAAATCCGCTTCGCAAATTAATTGCACAACAAAAGAAACGTGTCCTCTTTAAAGAGGACACGTTTTTATATCTTTTCAAAACCCTTTTTCAAGGTTTCTAAATATTCCTTTGGTGAGATTATGTAGCTTAGTCCGTGGCCGGCGTTTTCGACTAATAGTAGAGTTTTAGGCTGGTTGGCGTTTTGGAACAGCCTTTCGGACATATATGACGGCACAAAATCGTCGGCTTTGCCGTGGATTATAATAAGCGGCACGTCAATTTCTTTAACGCAGTCAATGGCCGAGGTATTTTCCAAATCAAAGCGACCGAAAATTTTAGCCCCCAATTTTACAAACGGGTACAACAGCTTATCGGGCAGCCTCATATCGCGGATAACCTTGCAGATAATATCCTTAGCGCTTGAAAACGGACAGTCGGCCAAAACACCGGCAATTTCGCCCTTTAATTGCGGTGCCGCCATAAGCACCGTCGAGCCGCCCATCGAAATACCCGTCAGTATTATCTTGGCATCAGCGTTGATGTGCGTTTTTATAAACTGCACCCATGCAACACAGTCCTTGCTCTCGTTAACGCCAAAGGTGATAACGTTACCCTCGGCCTTGCCGCAACCGCGTTGGTCGATAACCAGTGCGCTGTGACCTAACGCAAAGCTACGCTCAACACCGCCGCAAAGGTCGGTTTCACTGTTTCCGCGGTAGCCGTGCATCATAAGCTCAATGGGCGCGGTGGGCGAAAATTCATAATATTTTCCCGTTAAGTTAAGCCCGTCAAACGTCCTTATTTCAACCGGCTTAAAAGGTATCTCACGTACCTGCTTCATCCAGAGTATCATCTGGTCGCGGTAGGGCTCGTAGATTTTGCCTTTGGGCAGGCGAAATTCCTGCGACTTATTCTTTTTGCGTTGCTTTTTGGTAACGAAAAACGCCATTAAAAAGCAGACGTACGAAACAACAACCACCGCCACGCTCAAAATAAGCAGGGCTAAAATAAACAACAACAAAATTTCCATATTTTCACTTCCTGTAAATATTTTACCAAACGTCTCAATTTTTTACAACCTCAATTCTATAGACCAATATAAAAAACTTGCTTTTTAGTGCAAATACTATTAAAATAAACGGGAGTGTAGCTTTAGTCGAATTCGTTACACTAAAGAGGGGAAAGTGACTACTCATGGATATTAAGGTAAACTATAAAAACAAAAAACGCTACAATACCGCAAAATACCCCATCCGTCAGCCGCTTATAATCGTTTGGCTTATCTGGCTTTTGTCAAAAATAATGCTTATCGGCAAAAGTTATAAGGTCGAAAAAATTAATATGGAGGGCTTAAAGCCGCCCTATATGCTGCTTAGCAACCATATGTATTTTATCGACTTCGAGCTTGCCGCTATGCTGACGCTGCCGCATAGGGTAAACAACGTCGTCAGTATCGACGGCTACTATCGCCGTCCCTGGCTTATGGAGCTTATCGGTGCTATCTGTACCCGTAAGTTTACGATGGACCTGCATTTGATTAAGTCGATTAATCGCGTTTTAAAGCGTGGAGAT